>JAUXVJ010000030.1 GCA_030684515.1 Actinomycetota bacterium | reverse complement strand
GGGTACGCCTCCTTGACCTACCTGCACAAATACCCGATCGACCTGCTGAAGGTCGACCAGAGTTTTGTCACGAACATGAACACCGAAGACAAGGACCGCAAAATCATCGCAGCAACAATCGCCCTGGCTGCGGTCCTGGAGATGGCTGTCACGGCTGAGGGTGTGGAAACCTCCGAGCAGGCCGAGCTCTTGGGCACGATGGGCTGCAAGAGCGTCCAAGGCTGGCTCTACTCCAAAGCCCTGCCTCATGACGACATCACTCCACTACTCGACCACAGCTACTCCACTCCTGATGGTGCTGAAAACGGGTGAGACACCTGCGACAGTTCTGACGACACTTTCTTGCCCTGCGCTGAATGACTTGAACAGCAGTGACTGTCACAAATGAAGCAGTGCAACGACTTCAGTGTGCGACTGTCCATTTGCTTGGCCAAGGGCTTTGTAAATGTCAGTTTGTCGCCGCTGCCGAGTAGACCGATATTTGGTTACGTCCTGCACTCTTAGCCCGATAGAGCGCCTCGTCTGCATGCGACATCACATCGTCGAGGCCATTGGCATCACTGCGCTCAAGCTCGGCGATGCCAACGCTGAGAGTGACGTGACCGTCAGGAGCCTCACCTGTGAGATCAAGGGATGACACAGCAGCGCGAATGCGCTCGGCTGCGCGAATAGCCGCTTGCTTTGTCGCCCGAGGCAGGTAGACAAGGAACTCCTCACCTCCTGTTCGAAATACCCCATCACCGGAGCGGGCGGTATTGCGAACAGCCGCGGAAACCCTTCGCAGCACTCGATCTCCAGCCGGATGCCCGAATTCGTCGTTGACTCGCTTGAAGTGATCCACATCCATTGCCATGACACAGTAGCGATCCGCTGGGATGACCAGCTCCAACGCTCGACGATTTCCCAACCCTGTCAACTGGTCGGTCTCAGCTTCTTGGTGTAGTCGCCTCTCCGCCAGATACTGCTCAACCGTTGGGCGAATGATCGACGCCATCGCGTCAAGCATCGAAGCGAAATCTTGGTCGCGCGCGCCACCATCGCGCCCGCCTACCAGGAGATTCGCTTTAGGTGCACCATCCAGCGGGATGGTCATCCAACCCCGATGCGTCCCACTGTGCGCAGTCCTTGCGCCCTCTCTCCCCCATTCCACCCACTGGCGTTCATCTGGCAGGAAGAGCCGGAGGAGGACTTCAGCAGCAATCTGAGTGTCAAGAAGGATTCGGTTGATCTGCGCCACGAGCTCGCCCGGGGAATGAGCTTCGAGCAGTGCCTGCAGGATGTACGCCCTGCATTCGCTCAGTCGCATGAGGTGTTGTAGGTCAAGATCAGCATCGGACAAGGTGAAGATGCCGCATTCGATTTGCTTGAGACCCTCAAAGGCTGGCTGCACGAGATCACCTTCAATGATGTGCCCATGCTGTGGCGCTATACGAGCAATATCTGGCCAGTGCTGCTGGATGCGAGTTAGACCAACTTCAAGCAGTTGTCGGCTAGGCATGTAGTGCTGATGGAATGGGCGAGCCGCCTCGAGAATGTACTCAAGATCGGTGCCGACGAGGATATTGGAATCCGGGACGAAGCCGCCGAACAGATCAGCGGAAAACAGGGTGCCGGTGAGCGTATCGAAACTGACGAATGCGCCAGGAAAATGCAAGTACGGCGTGAGCTGAAACTGGAGCTCGCGATCGCCAGCCAGCGGAAGCCGCCAAGCGTGGTCTTCGAGCAAGTAATAAGGAAACCGGTGACCGTAGTGGTCAAGCAATTCACGCGCACGCCATTCAGTGACGACTTGGACATCGTCGCGTTTGAGAATTCCCGTCAGATCGGTCAGCGAACTGCACACGTCCGGATCGGCGTGATGACACACGAGATACTTGATGTGATCCAGCGGCATCACTTGTCGAACCTTTGAAAGGACGCCATCGATCGTGACATTTGATCCCGGGTCGATCAGAACCGAGTCTGTGCCGTTGTCAACAAGGTATGCATGGCACTGGAATGTGTCATCCAGCAATCGCACT
>JAUXVJ010000029.1 GCA_030684515.1 Actinomycetota bacterium | reverse complement strand
TGCGGTGGGCGGTGGATGGGGTCAAGTTCAGCAACGCTTTGATCGCTTCACCAGTCGTAGCCCGTGCACGCAACTCCATGACTTGGCCCAGGAGTGTGAGAGTGCAGATCACGGCAGCAGCCTCGAAGTACACCGGAACTGTGCCATCTGACATCTGCGATGTCGGGAACGCATCAGGTGCGATAGTCGCCGCCACTGAGTACAGATAGGCAGCGCTCACGCCTAGCCCGATCAGGGTCCACATGTTCGGGCTACGATTGATGACGGACTGCGCCGACCATTTCAAGAATGGCCCCGCACACCACAACACGACAGGTGTGGCGAGCACCATCTGCACCCAGGACGCCGACTCATCGGGGACCGGCGGGAAGTGCACCATGGCCAAAGAAAGTGTGAGCAGGGACAGCGGCACCGAGATCCAAAAACGCCGACGCATGTCGTGGTACTCACGCAGCGCTGATTCGTCATCTTGGGTCGGCATCACTGGTTCAAGGTGCATGCCGCAGATCGGGCAGCGCCCAGGAGCGTCTCGGATGATCTCGGGGTGCATAGGGCACGTATAGAGCGTTACCTTCTCCGCAGCTAATGCTGTAGAAGATGCGACTCTTGAAGCTTCGGATGCACCTGGAAGATCCTGCATGTGAACTTGAGACGGACCAGCTTCGAGCGGGACGAGGTGCATGCCGCAGATAGGGCAGTCGCCCGGGGCTGGTTCAACAATCTGCGCGTGCATCGGGCACGTATAGATCGGTGGCGCGGGTTCTGCTTGTTCGAGTTGATCTTGAGCCTTGACCGAAACGGCGAGTACGAGCTCCATTCCGCACTTTGGACACTCCGACGCATGATCATCGACGACGTCCGGGTGCATTTGGCAAACAAATTTCGAATCGTCTAGACGCGGTGACGGTGATTGCACACTCATAGCGCCCCACTCCGGAGTCTTCCAATGCAACTGACTCTCAGTACCAATCTAACTCCCCATCGAGTTAGCAAGATCGCGCCTGCCTCGTAAAAAGCCCAAGGAGGCATTCCCAGAATGGTGAAGTGCCCAAACGGCTACCTCCATAGCACTGTCAGCAACTGTTCAAGTGTTGGACTGCCACGCAACCCATCTGGCGTCGAGTACACCCTGCATGCAAGCCCTGGTTGCGCCCCATCAACGGCGAATGGGTCCATTCCATCAATCAGGATCGTGGGTGAACCGATGAATCCCGCACGGACTGCATCGGCAACTGTTGCCACTTGCTGCCGTTCTATTTGCACGTCATCCATGCCGACTAACGCCAGCGCTTCATTTAGTCGCGCTTCGGTCTGGACCCAATTGGGACACCCATCGAAGTACTGAAGCGTCACCGTGGCCATCCCCACATTGTCTCAGACGTTGCTGCTTTCAGTGGCTAGGAGATTTCTGCAAGTTCGCGAGACACCTCGGTTTGCTCACTCAGCAAAATCCGATGCCTACCTACCGCCGACGTTCCTTGCGAAGTGGCACTTCGAAACATGCGAAACGGCCTAGCCTGTCTGTCTTGACGTTTATGCCTCTTTTATCCAGTAGCGGGAGACATGAGTAGGGCGCGACTGTTGGGTTGCGTGTACTGCACGATCGCCTAACGAAACCTCACTTCTGCACTCCCTTGGGGTGGAGGCCTGCGCCCCCATTGCCCATAAACGCGTGGCATATTGAAAGTCGCTTCGCATGATTGCATTGCCGTCGATCCGAGTGCTCATCTCAAGAGGCCGTGGATCTTGACGGAATCTTGATCTCTTGATGCCGGAATCCCCGCCGAGGAGACGGCATCATTGATTGGTGCGGACAAGGCGAGTTGCTGCGGTCGCCGCAATAGCAAGCGCACTGAGCATCTCGGTTTCCCTATTGCCAAGATCTGAAGCGGCGCCGGAGCCCAATTTGCAGCAAGTCCAGGCCCAGGTGCGTGATCTAGAGATGCAGGCAGCCGCAGCAAGTGAACGGGCCGGTGGAGCCCAAAGGCGCCTCTCAACCATTTCGGCTCGCATCGACTCTGTGGGCAAACGCGCTGCACGTGAACAAGCGGCATTTGATGTGGCGTCGGAGACGATTCAGGACATGGCGAGAAATGCCTACATGAACGGAGGACTGGACTCCACGCTACAAATCCTGTTAGCCGACGATCCCACTGCGTTCCTCAATCAAGCATCCGTTGTGACTCAACTCCAACAACGACAAGTCTCAGAAATACGCCGTATACAAACGGCCGGTCTTCGCGTTGCACAGACCCAGGCCGAACTCGCAGGCCAAAGGAAGATCGCGCGGGACATCCGAAACGAAATGGTTGCCGCTCAAAGTGAATCCACCTCTCGCCTCTCTCAAGCCCAAAATGTCTTAGCGGGCCTGCAACGCGAAGATCAACGGCGCCTTGCCCAAATCGCCAGGAGTAAGCGCGCGCAAGATTTAGCACTCGCCATATCACTTCAAAAAGAGCAGGACTCGCGTGATGGGCAGGACTCATCATCGAACGCCCCGAACAATGGCGGAGTGACTGGCAGCAGACGTGCTCAAGCTGCAGTGAAGTACGCACTTTCCCAAGTTGGGGATCCATACTCGTTCAGTGCCAATCCGCCCAGTTCATGGGATTGTTCCAAATTGACCACTGCAGCCTGGCGACAATCGGGAGTAGGGCTTACCCCACTCAGCTATACGCAATGGGACCAGACCAAACGCGTCCCAGTCAGCGATATCAGACCTGGTGACCTGGTGTTCTACTTCGGATCTGGCGCACACCACGTGGCCATGTACATCGGCGGTGGAAAAATGGTGAGCGCCTCCAATCCATCTGATGGCGTGGAGATCATTGACTTCCTTGGCCCCTGGTACCGGGAAAGGTTTAGCGGCGTAGGCCGAGTCATCTAGATCGTCAGTGGTGCGCGGTCCAGTGCTTCGTAGTTGTGAGCGCGGCTGGCGCGAATCACTGGGACAAGAGTTCTTGCATCGTAGTGATCTCCGCGGTCTGTCCTTCAATGACCTTTTGAGCGAGATCGCGCACGTCTGGGTTCGTCGTGGACTCGAGCACTTGGTCTGCCATCACGATGGCGCTTTGGTGGTGCGCGATCATCATTTGCAACCACATCTGATCAAAGGCCGAGCCTGTTGACTTCAACAATAGTGATAGTTCCTCGTTGCTCATCATGCCCGAAGACCTCGGGTCTGCCATGTTGCCCATGTCATGTACTGACGGGCCGCTGGGCGGCAAAATCGGTGCGTCCCAATCGGTCAACCATTTAGCCATCGTGGCGATCTCGGGTGACTGCGCCGCTTTGATTTGCTTGGCCAGCAAGCGAACTTCAGATGTCGAGGCTTTCGCCAGTGCCAGATCTGCCATTGTCATGGCTTGCTGATGGTGAGGGATCATCAGTTGCGCAAAGGCAATGTCATCAGCTGATCCCATGCTTGCCGAATCGGTTAGGCCAGAAGATGCAGTAGAACTTGATTGGCCGCCAATCGGCGCCGACGACGTGGCCCCGCTACAGCCCGCCAGCAGCCCAACTAGGGCGACAGCGGCTCCTCCAACAATCAAGCTACGAGTGATCTTCATGCGCTGCGGGCTTGCATCACTTGCTCAAGGGCTGAACACGCTTCGAGCGTGTCGTGCCGACGCAAGTCATCCGCGAGTCACAAGGAAACGGCCTCAGCAAGAAGAGCTCACTGCCTGTATTCCAGCCAAAGCCATCTCCATACCAGCCCCTCATCGAGGGCCTCCCCATATCGGTGGTCCAAACTGTCGCCCACATGCCTAGTATCCCTACGCGGCACAACAGTAAGCGCGCAAATTGATGAAGGTTTGGTCAAGAGGGCGAGCGACCTGTCTTGATCAAACCTTCATCAATTCTCACGCCGAGCAATACCAAGCCAGTCAAGAATGACGATTAGGGGTCAGGTTGCACTTACGCAGCGATTCCAGCCATCGAATGATCATCAGGATGAATTCGAATATCTCCAAATCATGCGCACTTCGACTTTTGAGGATGAAGACATCGGTGTTCTTGCTGATGATCTCGACCTCGTTGGGCAGGCTCTTGTCTGCGACGGGCAGGCGCTCAACCCAGCTCCATCAGAGGAGGAATCGTGAATCCTGAGTCTCTGGCTCAGATGAGCAATGTGGCGATCTATTCGTCGATGCTCACCCTGGCAATGGCCATGTTCGCCTTTGCTGCCTCCTTTGCAAGTGGCAAGCGGCGTCCCGTGGCGGTGACGGCCGCCGAAACCACGATGAGTGCTGGCGGTACTGCGGTGCTGACCAAGCCCGAGTCCAAGGCTGTGCAGGAGCCGGGGCGTCAGGCAGCCAATATTGCAGTCTCGCTGACTTGGTTGGCATTTGTCCTGCTGCTGGCCGGTGTTGTCCTACGCGGAATCTGGGCTGAACGTGCGCCCTGGGGGAACATGTACGAGTTCTCCATCACCGCTGCCCTTGGGACCTTGGGCGTCTATCTCATCTTGAACCTGCGGATGGATCTTCGCTGGCTCGGACTCTTCGTGGTCATTCCGGTGCTCCTGACCTTGGGCATGGCAGTGACGGTGCTCTACACCGAGGCAGCCCAGCTGGTGCCCGCATTGAAGTCCTACTGGCTGATCATTCATGTGCTTGCCGCGATCATCTGCTCGGGCGCCTTCACCTTGGCAGCTGCAACGGCAGGACTGTCACTTGTGCGCGATCGCGCGGAGCGACACGCGGGAGCTGGCCAGGGCCCTTCTGGCGTGCTCAGTTCACGCGTCCCTGATGCCGAACGCCTGCGCACGATCACCAATCGCATCTTGGCATTCGCCTTCCCCCTGTGGACCTTCGCAGTTGTAGCCGGTGCTATCTGGGCTGAGAATGCCTGGGGTCGCTATTGGGGCTGGGATCCAAAGGAAACCTGGGCATTCATCACCTGGGTGGTCTATGCGGCCTACCTGCATGCACGTTCGACCGCGGGTTGGCGCAAGAACAAGGCCTCGTGGATTGCGATCGCTGGGTGGGTGGTGTTCCTGATCAACTACTTCGGCGTCAACTTTCTGGCCAGCAGTCTGCACTCATACGCTGGAACCTAGCAACGCCCCGACTACCTATGGAGTGACTTCGCGCAGAACGCAACTAACTTCATCAAATCTCTATCGTTAGTGGTTCAAATCTCTTTGCAGGTGCGTGAACCTTGGAGGGTTGGCCCAGCCCACGAATAGGGGATGAAGAAGCGAATATTTCGAAGCGAGCGGTCACAATTGGCCTCGGCGCGGTCACAGTGTCACTAGTTGTAATTTCCGTTGGAGCAGTTCTGACAACCCTGCTTGTTATCGTCGCAACTCTGACTGGGATTGCTGTCGGTCTGATTGACACTGGTTGTGTCGTTCAGGCGGCTGACTGAGCGGCGTTGTCGGTGACGGCTAGCTCGAACTCAACCGGGGTGAGTTTCCCGAGGCCGCGTTGGCGGCGTCGGCGGTTGTAGGTGTGCTCGATCCAGTGGACGATCGCGTAGTGCAGGTCCTCGCGGGTCCGCCACGTCTGGGAGTTCAGGACGTTGCGCTGCAGCAGCGCCCAGAACGACTCCATGGCGGCATTGTCGCCAGCAGAGGCGACCCGGCCCATCGAGCCTTGGAGGCCAGCAGCCTTCAAGACGGCCTGGAAACTCCTGGCGCGAAATTGCGCTCCTCGGTCGGCGTGGACGATCACGACGCCGTCTGGTTGGCGTCGGGCAATCGCTGCCCGTAGCGCCCCACGGCCAGGTCCGCGGTCATCCGGTCAGAGATCGCGTAGCCGACGATCCTGTTGCTGAACAGGTCCTTGATCGCGCAGCAGTAGACCTTGCCCTCGTTGACGGTCGGGTGCTCGGTGATGTCCGTGACCCACTTGCGATTCGGCTCGGGCGCGGTGAAGTCCCGCTGAACATGATCGTCATGGACCGCAGCACCAGGCTTCTTGCCGCGCCGCCCCTTGCGCACGGTCGTGGACCACAAACGCTGCTGGGAGCACAAGCGCCAGACCCGGCGCTCCCCGACGTCGATCCCGGCACGCTCGAGTTCGTCGGCCAGGAACCGGTAGCCGAACGCAGGATCATCCCTATGGGCATCGATCAACGCATTGATCACGTAGGCGTCCTCGAGCTCCCGGTCACCGACGGGCTGCTTGAGCCAGGCGTAGAACGCCTGAGTCGAGAAGCCGAGCACCCCGCAGGCCAACCGCACCGGGAATCCCTCGGCGGCCAGGTCACGGACCAGCGGGTAGGTCATTTTGGGAGCGTGGACGAAGCGAAATAGGCCGCGGCCCTACGCAGGATCTCGTTCTCCATCTCCAAACGCCGCATCCTGCGGCGCAGCTGGACCACTTCAGCCTGTTCCGAGGAGGTCTGACCGTCTTTCAGCCCGTCATCGACATCGGCTTGGCGCAACCAGCGACGCACGGTCTCCTCAGCCACCCCGAAATCGATGGCGACTTCCGCGACACTCAGATCACCTCGACGGGCGACGGTGATCACGTCCCTCTTGAACTCCGGCGGGTACTTCTTCGGCATGACAGACATCCTCCCGCAAGAACACGTCCCGCAATAGAAGGTGCCAACTCAACCGACAGCAATCCCACTTGCCCAGTGTTGGTAATGTCGATGATGTACAAACCAAATGCGCTCAGTACTCAATCCACGCTAGACAAGTGCTAGTTCGTCTCAGGTTCGCCATGGACGAATGCCTTTGTTGCAGAATAGCCTTAGTTCCGATGAGTTATCCGAGTCGATCTAGCGCTCAACTCGGTCAGAATCAGAATCCCCAATACGCGCCTACTGCGCCGCCTCGCAAACCACAAACTCCGCTACCAAGTCCTGTCGAGTGTCCTGCCATCGTGCGATGCACGAGAAGAATCCCTCACAAGGAAGGTATCTGCCATGCGCAAGCGCATTTCACTCAAGGCCATCGCAGCCTTGATCGGCGGAGAGGCGGTCTTAGTGCTCGTTTTCGCCGCGATCGGAATGCCCGTTGTCAGCATAATTCCATTGATGGTAATTGCCGCTTGCGCACTAATCATCGTGACTTCGCCCCGCGAGTACGGAACGCCGTCGTCATCTGCATCCTCTCCGGAACTCCCGCCGGACACCCTTGATATATCGACAGAACCTGACGAAAGCACAAGTAACTCTTAGCGTCCAGGATGTCCAGTCAAGCCGGAACCTGCATTGAGCATTGCCCAATTGTGACCGCGGCCACATAAATCATTCAATAGTTCCGGCGGCTACTGCCACAGCCATGAATCTTCATGAAATCTTGATCCAGCACGCTCCTTGGCAGCCGGCAGTCAAGCGAAGATACAAGTGCGCTACCGCAATTCATCAAATAGCCCAAAAGAACTTGATGGATTGCGGTGGCGACCAGAAGTGTACGGCGCCAACCAGCGGTCAAACGAATCATTGAGCATGGAAAGGTGGATGTGAGAGAGCCCGTGTCGAGTCAAAGGCTTGCGGCGTCGACCTCCCGCTACTACTGCTCGAGGACATGACTTACATGTCTTCACTAGCCCACGAATTCCCCAAGATCGACGACTCGTGCGACTGGATCACAAGTCCGGTTAGTCGCTCGTGCCTGCGTCGACGGTCGGACTCGCGGCCTCCTGGCAATTGTGCACGGACGAACTGCATCTATCGGCTGATCCTGCCTTCACCTCGGCACGAGCAATGTGGACAGTCATTGACTGCAGCAGCGAATGAACCCTGCTCACGCAACATTGCTCGAATGGGCAAGTTCCTTGCTTGGAATCGCGGCACTCACTGGTTTGGCTGCCGCCAGCGTGAAGATGCTCGCCCGAGTAGCAGTCCGACGAAAGGGCACCCAGTTTCACCCAACTCACCCCGAATAGAGCACCTATGAATCAGACCGCGATGCCAATTACTTGCCCCAAGTGCAAGGCAGCCATGCATACCTACGAACGCAACGGCGTAGTAATCGATCAATGCAGCGAGTGCAGGGGGATATTCCTTGATCGCGGAGAGCTCGATCGACTAATCGCTGCAGAGGAGACCGCGTATGGAGCTCGTCCAAGCAGTGCCCAGTACCAAGAACAAACAGGTTACGACGATGGCCACGGCTCAAAACACGCCAGCAGCAAACATGGAGGCAAGTCAGGGAAACGCCGAGGTGGCTTTCTAGGCGAACTTTTCGATTGATTTCGCACATCCAGCGCGACGCTAATGTGAGACGGAATCCGAACACAGCTGTGAGACCGCGAATTGTCCTGATCTTGACTATCGCAGCGCTAGCAACGTTGACCGACGCAGTCGTCAAGGCGCTCGTCGTGGCTGGTCTCAGCGACGGCTCTTCAATCGACCTTGGGTTTGTTACTCTCCGACTGACCTACAACCCTGGCATCGCGTTCAGCCTTGGTTCGTGGCTACCGCCGATGATGGTGACGATTGTCACGGGCGTGATCATCAGCACAGGATTCACATGGCTCATCTTGCGAGCACGCAGTCTCAACTCTGTATCCATCGCAGGCTCCGCATTGTTATTAGGTGGTGCCCTAGGAAACTTCGTCGATCGACTGGACGGGCAAGGCGTTGTTGACTACTTCCACACAGGGTGGTTCGCCACCTTCAATCTCGCCGACGCCCTCATCACTGTGGGAGTCGTACTTCTGGCCACCGGATTGCTGACAAATCGCACAAGACAGGTGGAGTCGGCTCCTGGATCCATTGGCCGGAGTTCAAAATGGGGCAGGCGAACTTCCCGGGTGATCAAGGCCGTCGATGGGTACGACGGAACTGCGTCTAGCGAATGAATCGCTCTGCGCTTCCACCAATAAGCAATGCGGGGCTGCTGCGCTGGGCTTGGCGGCAACTCACCAGCATGAAGACGGCGTTGATCCTGCTGTTCCTCCTCGCTT
>JAUXVJ010000028.1 GCA_030684515.1 Actinomycetota bacterium | reverse complement strand
CTCATAATCTGGTCGTCGCGGGTTCGAGCCCCGCCCGCCCCACCACGCAAAACCCTTGGTAAAGCAAGGGTTTTCGCATTTCGAGGGAGACCGTCGATCCCGACCGCGCCCTCTCGACTCTGGCTGTGGCGTACCCGCCCGCGCTGTCATCGAATTCGGCTCATCGCTTTCACCTGTGTCGTGCTGCTAATTCGACAAGTTGGTGTGGAAGTAGATTGCCTGGTCCACCGTGTAGCTGGCCGGGCTACTCTCGTTGCACGTCGAGGTATTCGTGCACAGGGTGATGGAGTCGATGAAGAGCGACACCGCGCCTGCGCTGGCCGGCCAGGCCAAATCGTGGCGACCCCCGTGTGTGGCCAGATTGCCTTTGAGACTGGCAGCCCGCTCCTTGGTCAGCACCTTGAGATCAGCTCGGAAGGTTGCCTCTTTCGGGTCGTAGGCCGCACCGAGTATCTCCACGACCAACGTGTCGGTGGCGCCGTCACCGACCTTCACGGGCTGATGCAACACCAGCGCCGCGTTCGGTGGATCCTCGTTGAAGGAGTCACCATCCTCCCACTCTGCCGCCAGACGGCCCGTGGTGATTGCGCCCGACTTGCGGGCGGGCCGGTCTGTGAACCAGATTGCGTGCGGGTCGACTCCTTCCATCACAAGCGTCACGTCATCTCCCGATGGATTTTCCAAGCGCATCGTGTCGGCCGATAGGGAGAAGAGCACTGTTGGCTTCTCCGTCTGGGGCGCAGCGTCTGGCGACGCCGAGCATGCCGTGAGCCACACTGACCCGGTCACAAGTGCAGCTGCGTACACGACCGTCGGAAGCTTCCTGAGCATGGCTTGGAATTGTAATCTGGTGGTGTACTGAGGCCGGGTGCTTTGCCGACAGCGCCAGCATTGGTCCGAGACCCGCGCCGCCAATCACGGATTGATGACCGACCCGGGACACTGTGGGGCGCCTAGCGTCCGCGCGTGGCCACGTCCAGGGGATTTTGTCTGCGATGGTCTCACGCTGCATGGCTGTCAGCGCTGTCAGTGGGACGATTTCAACGCCGAAAGTTGCCCAAAAATTCACCCCTTTGGAATGAGGCGTGGACCTTTCGTATCTGCTTGACTTGCGACGCATGAATGAGGGAATGAGGACAATGTGAGCAGTGCGTTCAACGGCAAGATTGAGCTGGACATCCGTGACTCCGTGCCCGACTGGGAGCCCTATCTGGCTCCCAAAGCTCCCAAGGGATCACCGAACGTCTTGATGATCGCGTGGGACGACGTCGGTTATGGCGCAATGGACGTTTTTGGCGGGCCGATCAAGACGCCAACGATGCAACGCATCGCAGACCGTGGCATCCGCTTCGGCAACTTCCACACCACTGCACTGTGCTCCCCAACTCGAGCGTCCCTGCTGACTGGTCGCAATGCCACAACGAACGGGATGGCCACGATCGCGGAGTTCGCGTCGGGCTTCCCCGGCATCTCGACCAGGATCCCGTTTGAGAGCGGGCTCATCTCCGAGGTATTGGCCGGACGTGGGTACAACACCTATTGCATCGGCAAGTGGCACCTGACTCCCGGTGAGGAGTGCAACGTCGCCGCGTACAAGGGTCGCTGGCCCTTGGGGCGCGGCTTCGAGCGGTTCTACGGCTGGCTTGGCGGGGAGACCAACTCGTACTACCCGGACTTGGTGCACGACAACCACCCAATCGAGCCGCCAGCGCGTCCCGAGGACGGCTACCACTTGGCCGATGACCTTTCTGATCGCGCCATCCAATTCATCCAGGATGCTAAGACGATTGACCCCGACAAACCCTTCTTCATGTATTTCGCCCCGCAGGCCGGCCATGCACCGCACCTGGTCCCACTGGAATGGGCCGACCGCTACAAGGGTGTGTTCGATGCCGGCTACGAAGCAATGCGCCCCGAGATCCTGGCTCGCCAGATCGAGTTGGGACTGCTGCCCGAGGGCACTGTGCTGTCGGAGATCAACCCCCACGGGGAGCCAAGCCGCACCGGCCCAAATGGTGAGGCGTGGCCGATGCTGGACACGGTCCGTCCTTGGGACTCCTTGAGCGATAATGAGAAGCGACTGTTTGTGCGGATGGCCGAGGTATTTGCCGGCTACATCTCCTACTACGACGACCGCCTTGGGCGGATCATCGATCATCTCGAGCAGGCAGGTGAGTTGGACAACACGGTGATCGTCGTGGTCTCTGACAACGGATCCAGTGGCGAGGGCGGACCCAACGGAACCTTCAACGAGTGGCGCTTCTTCAATGGCATCGCCGACTCCACGGAAATTGTGCTGGAGCACATCGACGAGTTGGGCACGCCCGCGTCCAACAACCACTACAACACCGGCTGGGCATGGGCCTTGGACACGCCATTCCCGTACTGGAAGCGTTGGGCTGGCTATGAAGGTGGCACTGCAGACATGTGTCTGATCTCCTGGCCCGCGAAGATCCCGGCCAGTCAGGAAGTGCGCCACCAGTATGTGCACGCTGTTGACGTCGTGCCTACGTTGTACGACTTGCTGGGTATCACCCCACCGACCGTGATCAACGGCTTTGAGCAGTTACCGATGGAGGGCGAGAGTTTCGCTGCAGCTATCACGGATCCGACGGCGCTCAGCAAGTCCACGCAGTTCTTCACAATGCTCGGACAGCGAGCGATCTACCACGAAGGCTGGCTTGCTTGCACCGTGCATCCACCGTTGTCGAGCTGGGGACACTTCGACCAGGATGAGTGGGAGCTGTACCACCTGGAGATCGACCGATCACAGTCCAAGAATCTCGCCGATCAGGAACCGGAGCGGCTGAGGTCGTTGACAGCTCTGTGGTTTGAATGCGCGGACAAGTACCACGGCTTGCCGTTGGATGATCGCTCCGCTCTCGAGCAGGTGCTCGCTGAGCGACCGCGCGCCGCTGACGCACGCGAGCAGTTCGTCTTCTACCCCAACGGAGCAGATGTGCCCGAATCTGCCGGACCGATGATTGCTGGCAGGTCGTATGCGATTGCGGCTGGAGTGAACGTCGAGGATCCGGACGCGAGCGGCGTGCTGTGGTCTGCTGGAGGCGTGGCCGGTGGGCACAGTCTCTACGTCAAGAACAACAGACTGCGCTACACCTTCAACTGGGTCGGGACCTACCTGCAGGACGTCGTCGCTGATCGCGAGCTGACTCCAGGTGAGCACTTGTGCGTCGCAGAGTTCGTGGCCACCGGCAAGAGCGACAACCCTCTGATGCCCGGCGCGGTCGGCACGCTGACCTTGTACGTCGACGCGGAGCCGGTAGGCGCGGCAGAGATCACGACACAGCCCGGCTATTTCTGCCTCACTGGCGATGGAATATCCGTTGGTCGCGACAGCGGCTCGGCAGTAACGCCCGAGTACCAGGCTCCCTTCCTGTTCAACGGCGGGACCATCGACAAAGTTGTGGTCGATCTCTCAGGTGAGCGTTACGTCGATCATGAGGCGACCGTGCGTGGATGGTTCCTGCTTGATTGAGTCCACGACCACGTCACTACGAAGGGCGATGACTCCGTCACGCTCCTTCCACGTGATGTCCAAGCCAACCGGCGCGATCTGCAACCTGGACTGCGAATATTGCTTCTTCTTGTCCAAGGAGGAGTTGTACCCGGGCAGTGGTTTCCGTATGGATCCGCAAGTGCATGAGGCCTACATCAGCCAGCTACTGGCAGCCCAGCAAGGTTCAGACGAGGTGATCGTGGCGTTCCAAGGCGGCGAGCCGACGCTGATGGGCATCGACTTCTTCCGACGCACGCTGGAGTTGGAACAGCAGTACGCGGCACCCGGGCAGCGGATCCTCAACACCTTGCAGACCAATGCCACTTTGATCGACGACGAGTGGGCGGCATTTCTTGCCGAGCACGGTTTCCTGGTCGGCGTATCGATCGATGGACCACGAGCGATGCATGACGCGTTCCGGGTCGACAAGGGCGGCAAGCCCACATTCGACCGTGTCATCGCGGGCCTCGATGCGCTCAAGCGTCACGGCGTGGATTGGAACGCCCTCACTACCGTCAATGCCGCGAACGGCGACTACGGGCGCGAGGTCTACACCTTCCTGCGTGACGAACTTGGTGCAAGCTTCGTACAGCTGATTCCCATCGTGGAGCACGAGCAAGGCGTGCAGGCGAGCCATCGCTCGGTGTCGGGCACACAGTACGGAAGGTTCCTCGTCGAGGTCTTCGAGGAGTGGGGACGCCACGATGTCGGAGACGTGTTCGTGCAGATGTTCGACACATCACTGGGCCACTGGATGGGTATGGACCAATCAGGCATGTGCGTGCACGCACGCACCTGCGGGGAAGCCGTCGCGCTGGAGCACAACGGCGACTTGTACTCATGCGACCACTACGTCGAGCCCGAGTACCTCCTTGGCAACATCACGGAAGGCCGGACTCTGCTGCAGATGGTGGACTCCAGCGGGCAACAGGCATTCGGCCAGGCGAAAGAGTCCACGCTGCCCTCCTTCTGCCGCACCTGTGACGTCCGGTTCGCGTGCAACGGTGGATGTCCAAAGGATCGCTTTGGCATCACACCTGAAGGTGAACCCGGCTTGCACTTCCTCTGCGACGGCTACCAGCTGTTCTTCCGCCACATCGACGAGCCAATGAAGGTCATGGTGGGACTGCTGCGCCGTGGTGACGATGCCACCGGGCTGCGCGACTGGTACGCGGCCAGCGATGCCAAGCGCGCCCGCAACGATCTCTGCAGCTGCGCCAGCGGCCGCAAGTGGAAGAAGTGCCACGGCGCTCCCGTCCAACACTGACCTCGCGATTCATCCGCACCTGGCACACAGCCGTCCTCCGTTTCGTCAACACGAAAGATTGGCGAACTTCTGTTACGACAACAGTTCGTTCTTACTAGAGATGTTCAACTCCTGGGTGGATCGAAGAGGTGACACTTCATTACAGGTAGCCCCGGCGTCGCATGAGGTTCAGTGATACGTAGCCATAGATCGCGGGCACGAGGTAGGTCGCGAGGCGGTAGACGATCGCCGTCGACATCGCGACTGAATCGGGTATGCCGATCGCAACCAGGCCCGCCGTGATTGCCGCTTCCGCTATTCCGATATTTCCTGGCACCGGGACCAGTCCGGCGAAGAGTGCGACCAGTGTGTTGACAAGAATCAGCGAGGCAAAGTTCGCCGAGTAGCCGAAGGCGTTGAGTGAGCAGCCAAGCACGAGCGCGGCGACAACGTTCCACATCACGGCGCCGAAAGCGATGCGTGCGAGTTTGCGTGGTGAACGCAACACGCGCAGGGAGTCACGTCCCTCGGCAGTGCGGTTTCGGACGAACGCTCGCACCTTTGGTACGAGAAGGATGACCAGAATTGCCGCCGCGATCAGGAATAGGCACAAGATGCCTACGGTGGCCCAGTTGATATTTGCCAGCGCTGAGCCGATGCCCAGGCCTCCGGTCGTCGAGGGTGTCAGCGTCACGAGCCCCGTGAAAAGCGTGAGCACGATCACCAGCAGCTGAACGGCGAATCCGGACAGCGAGTTGATGAGGCTGATCATCACTGCGGCCGTCGGGTTGGAACCGACGAGCTGGAGAAAGCGAATTGTGAGGCCGATCTTGGCGGCAGACGCAGGCACGGCAAGTCCCACAAATGACATGGATGTCTGGAGGCCCACAACAGGTACGAAGGGCAACGGGTCGGCGTTGGCGCCCTGCATCGCGATCGCTTGACCGACATAGATCAGCACAGCCAAGAGCACGGCCGCGCCTACCCACCACCAGTTCGCGCCTTGAAACTCTGCGAGCAGGGTGTCCAGCCCAACTCCTGCGATCGCGCCGATGATCGCGTAAGCAACTATGGCAAGGAGGATCACCATCACGATCGACGACCACGTGACGCGCCGCAGCTTCTCTAGAGGTGGGGCCTCAGTACCAGTGCTTGCCGTGACTGCATCGCGTAGCGCGCTGAGCTTCCATGTTGCGGACTTGATCTCGTTGCGCGTGTCAGCGTCGAAGGCGGCGGTCTGCAGGTAGGGCATCGCAGTGTTGAGAGCAGCGTCGCCCAGCGCTTCGCGTGCAACGCGCACGGCGTCGTCGACCCCACGGCGCAGCGCGCTGATGACGAGCATGTGCGCGCGGTCTGCCGCCTGGTCAGTGTCGTTGGCGCCCTGCGTCGCAGATGCGAAATCGGTGAGCCGCACCACTCCTTCGGTATCGATCGAGAGCGATGTTGACCGTAAGTCTCCGTGTGCCAGACCCGCGCGGTGGAGGCGCTTCAGTGTCTCCCACGACTCCCGGGCCTGCTCCTCGCCGAACGCATGGCCCGTGTCATCGGTCAGCGGTGCTCCGTCATCACGGCGCACGAGGATGGCGTCGCGGCCCCATGGCGTTCCGACCGCGAGGATCGGCTGTACCGGAACTCCCGCTCTCTCGGCGACCATCGTCACGAAGCCCTCATGCTCTGCTCGCTGCTGTCGGCCGATCGATCCGGCGGCCGTCTGCCGGTACCAGAGCCGCTGCCACACGCTGGCAGCCAGAGAGGCCTCCCATGAATCGCGCCGGTAGACCTGAATGAGTATCGGGCGTCCGTGGGTGTCCGAGGCCTTGGCAACGACAGATAGGTGTCCGGGTTCATCGACGTAGTGCAGGTCGAAGATGTCCACGCCGAGATCGGCGAGTTGAGCCTTCAGTTGCTCAAGGGGTGCGTGCCCGCCAGGCGAGCCAGCGATCAGGTGCACCACGGCCGCGACAGTGACGCCCAGAACCAGCCCAGTGAGCAGGCCGAGCACAGTGTCGATGGCAAGTGACAGCGCACTTACACCGCCCAGCAGAACTAGCCAGTTCCCCAGTCGCCTAAAGGGACGCGTGAGGTGCGGTCCTGCCACGGCAACGACAGCGACGATCACTGTGAAGCGGATTGCGGGAAACAGCGTGCCGCCGTCCTGCGTTGCTATTGCCGACCACACTTCGCTCCACGATGAACCCGCCCACACTGCAAGGAGGCCGCCCAGGCCCAGGGCCAGCACTACTGCGCCGAGCTGCTCGCTGATGAGCACTCTGCGGTGGCGAGTCACGAGCGCAGCCAGAATCAGCAATAACGTCCAGAGCAGGGCGGCGGCATATATCGACTGCCAAAGCCAAGTCAGCAGCCCGGGGAATAACTCGATTGCTTTGGCGACTTTGGTGTCGACTTCAGTGGGTCCTGGTGAGGCAGTGGTCAACAGGGCCAGCAGGACGACACCGGCGATGGCGAGAATGACGTCAGTTGGTCGGCGCACTCGCGGCGCATCGGCTGATGACGACCAGAACGTCAGCCCGGTACGCCAGATCGCCAAACGTGCCCGAGGAGCCGCGTCCCCGGCGTCCTGCTCCATCACGCTCCAAGAATCCGTTGACAGCCGCCGCGCACGCTACTGGGTTGACCACGCTCGGCGCGAGGGCTACGCACGCGAACAAGTGCTGGTCGCGGGCAATCGTTATCAACTGTGACTGCAGAAACGATTGTGCGTTGTGGCGGCTGCAGAGTTGCTTCCATCGCCGAACTCCTCACCAACGAGCCCACCAGTGTCAATCAGACGGTAAGCAATCCCTGAAGTTGCTGAGTTGAGGCTATTGAGCCGCCCCTCTTGGCACGCAACTGCCACGAGATTCACCGGCACTTGGAAAATCCTGCGCGCAGCGGCGCGGCCCAGTACGTTGATGCAGGTCCGGCGCATGCGTCCAAGCAGATCTTGCCGGCTGAGCCCCTGATGCGGAGGAACGCACGATGAGCAATGCGAGCATCAACATCCCCGAGTCGGCAACGGCGTCCGACTATCCCCCCATCCCCGAGGTCGACAAGCTCACGGAGTTCTTTTGGGAGGGTGCGGCTAACCACCAGTTGCTCATCTTGCGCTGTAATGCTTGTGGGACCTACATCCACTACCCGCGGCCGATCTGCCCGAACTGCCTGTCGATGAAGGATCTGGCGCCGGCGCAGATGTCGGGGCGGGGCACCATCTACTCGCACACGACTGCCGTGCAGCCCTTCCACCCGTACTTCGTCGACAAGGTGCCGTACAACCTGATCGTGGTCGCCCTCGAAGAGGACGAGAACATTCGGATCACGAGCAACATGGTCGGGATTGAGAACGATGACATCCGCATCGGCATGCCCGTCGAGGTGACTTTTCAGGAAGTGGCCCCAGGGCTCACGCTCCCGCTGTTCAAGCTCGCCTGACCGGCGGCACTCACTTAGATCTCAAGGAGGACTGCATGGCAAAGCGTGATCGCGTCGCCGCAATCGGCGTCGGCTACTCAGACACCGGGCGTTGGTTGGGCCTTTCTCGTCGCGAGCTGGCGGCACAGGCGGGCGTCGCCGCAATGAACGACTGCGGCATCACCGCCGACCAGATCGACGGCGTCGTGCTGCACGCTGGCATCGCTGGCGCAGAGCCCCCGGGCTTGGACCGCACCGATGCCATTGACGTGGGTCAGATGCTTGGCATCAAGCAGCTCAACTACTACAACGCCGACGAGATGGGCCCCGCCTACGTGCACGCCGCCATCTCGGCCATCGCCGCGATCCAAAGCGGAATGGCGCACACGGTGCTCACGATGCGCGTTATCAACCAGCGTCTGAACACCAGACAACTGAGCGCTGAAATGTCACAGCCGACCTACGTGGGCGGTGACGCGCAGTTCGTCATGCCGTTCGGGTCGCTCAATGGCCCCAACAACATCGGCGCGCTGCCTGCGCAGCGGCATATGGAGCTCTACGGCACGACAGAGGAGCAGTTCGGTGCTCACGTGATCGCCCAGCGCGCACATGCGGCGCTGAACGACGAAGCGATTCTGCGCGATCCGCTCACCATGGACGACTATTTGAACTCGCGTTACGTGAGCAAGCCCATGCGGCTACTCGATTGCGACTACCCGGTGGACTCCGCCTCGGCAATCATCTTCACCACCGAGGAGCGAGCACGCGACTTCAAGAAGAAGCCCATCTTCGTGGAGGCCGCAGCGCATTCGGCGACCGAGGTACTCGGCGGTGGCTTCGAGAAGATCGCAGACATGAACCACAACTCGCCGTACCACGCCGCGAAGACACTCTGGTCACGAACCGATCTCAAGCCTTCCGATGTGGACTGCGCACAGTTGTATGACGGTTTCACGATCATCGTGTTCCAGTGGCTGGAGGCACTCGGCTTCTGTGGCGAGGGCGAGTCCGGCCCGTTTGTCGCCTCCGGTGCAACAGCGCTCGGCGGCAGCCTGCCAGTGAACACCGATGGCGGCGCCTGCAATGTTGGCCGTCGGCACGGCGCGAACTTCTGCATCGAATCGGTGCGTCAGCTGCGCGGTAACGAGTCGGGCGCACGTCAGGTGAAGGACGCGAAGGCCGCCGTTTGGGCCAACGCGGTCGGTCCCTTCTCCGGGGCGTTCCTCATGACGGCAGACTGAGCAGTCCCGCCCCACTGCACCAAGCCCTTGTACATCAACAGGTTTCGTCTTTCGGTCGGCGGCGCCGAGTCAAGGCGCGGGTGCTGCCGGCTCCTCCTGTGGGAAAGCCTGCGCGCTGCCTCGCGGCCACAGTAGGTTGACCCCGATCCGGTGCAGGAGTCAATGCAGATCTTGCCGGTAGAGCCCCTGATGCGGAGGAACGCACGATGACTGACGCGAGCATCACCATCCCCGATTCGGCCACGGCGTCCGAATATCCCCCCGTCCCTGAGCCCAACACACTCACGGAGTTCTTCTGGGAGGGCGTGGCAAACCATCGCCTGCTCATCCAGCACTGCGACGCCTGCGACACCTACATCCACTATCCGCGACCCATCTGCCCCAAGTGCCTGTCGATGGACCACCTCGCGCCGAAGCAGGTCTCGGGCCGCGGAACGATCTACTCGCACACCACTACCGTGCAGCCGTTCCACCCCTACTACGTCGACAAGGTGCCGTACAACCTCATCATCGTGGCCCTTGAGGAGGACGAGAACATTCGCATTACCAGCAACCTCATCGACTACCCCAACGACGACATCCGGATCGACATGCCCGTCCAGGTGACCTTCCAAGAGGTGGCCCCCGGGCTCACGCTCCCGCTCTTCAAACTCGCCTGACCGGCGCACCCACCCAGTTCCCGAGGAGGACTGCATGTCCAAGCGTGATCGCGTCGCCGCCATCGGCGTCGGCTACTCAACGACCGGTCGGCGCACCGGCCTGAACCGCCGCCAGTTGGTTGCCCAGGCTGCCGTGGCGGCCATGAGGGACTGCGGCATCACCGCTGACCAGATTGACGGCGTCGTGCTGCACGCCGGCGTCGCTGGCGCGGAGCCCCCGGGCCTGGACTTCATCGATGCACTCGATGTGGCTCAGATGCTGGGGATCATGCCGATCAGCTTCTACAACTCCGATCAGGGTGGACCGGCCTACATTCACGCAGCGATCTCGGCGATCGCCGCAATCCAGAGCGGCCAGGCCCACACGGTGCTCACAGTGCGCGTCATCAACCAGCGTCTGAGCAGTGCCCAGGAGCGCGACTCCGTGCAGGGACCGATGCGGGTGGGCGGAGACTCTCAGTTCACCATGCCGTTCGGATCGGTAACACCCATCCAGACCATCTCCGCGCTTCCCGCGCAGCGGCACATGGAGCGCTACGGAACCACCGAGGAGCAGTTCGGCGCGCATGTGATCGCCCAGCGCGCAAACGCCGTGCTGAACGAAGATGCGCTCATGCGTGACCCGTTGACGATGGACGACTACCTGAACTCACGGTACGTGAGCAAGCCGGTGCGCCTTCTCGACTGCGACTACCCAGTGGACTCGGCCTCCGCGATCATCTTCACCACAGAGGAGCGGGCACGCGACTTCGCCAAGCAGCCGGTCTTCGTCGAGTCAGCTTCGCTCTCAGCCACCGACATCCTGCCGGCGGGCTTTGAGAAGGTGCTCGACATGAACCGCAACTCGCCGTACCACGCAGCGGAGCTGATGTGGTCGCGCACCGACCTGAAGCCGTCCGATGTGGATTGTGCTCAGTTGTATGACGGCTTCACGATCATCGTGTTCCAGTGGCTTGAAGCCTTGGGCTTCTGCGGGGAAGGCGAGGCCGGGCCGTTTGTGGAGTCCGGCGCGACCCGCCTTGGCGGCAGCCTGCCAGTGAACACCGATGGCGGCGCCTGCAACGTGGGACGCCGGCACGGCGCGAACTTCTGCATCGAGTCGGTGCGGCAATTGCGCGGCAACGAGTCGGGCGAACGCCAGGTGAAGGATGCCGAGGTTGCAGTCTGGGCCAATGCGACCGGCCCATTCTCCGGGGCCGTCCTCATGACGAAGGACTAAGGAGACATACGCCTCGGCTAGATTCTCGGTCATGACCCGCAGGCGCCTCACGTGAGCAGGGAAGCCGGCGGCGGCAAGGCCAAGGTGCCGCGCAAGCCCGTGGGTCGTCCTGCCAACACCGACAGTGCCGTTACTCGTCAGGCGCTGATCCGCGCGGCAGCCAGTCGACTTTCCACCGTTGGCTATGAGCGCATGACTCTTGATGAAGTCGCAACCGCAGCTGGCATCACGCGCGGGGCGATCTATCGCTACTTCGACTCCAAGCAAGATTTAGCGCGCGCGGCGGTACTTGAATCCTCGCGTCCACCAAATGCTGCCGACCAGCATTACGCCGAGCTCTGCGTTGGTGCCAAGAATCTCAACGAGCGGCTGCGTGCCTTTGTGATGGCCTGCACCCAGACCTCCCTTGAGGATCCTGAGCCGACTCTGGGACATTACGAACTTGGTCGGCTTGCCAGTCAAGATCCTGAATTGGCCAAGGTCTTCGGTCAGCGCTCACTGTTCGTGCGCGACCGAGTGACGGCCTTGGTACAGGACGCCATCGATGGGGGTGAGCTGGACGCAGAGCAGGATCACTCGATCATCATCGAAGGCATTTCTGGCTTGATCTGGGCAATGACCCAGGGCGCGGCCACTGCCCCCACCGCCCGCGTGCGTTCCCAGCTGCTGCTGGCCACCGATGCGCTCTTGATGAACCCGCCCTGGCTTCCCCAGCCGCAAGCACCAGCGGTAGCACCAAAAAAGTCTCGAAAAGCCTGATAAAGATTAAGTAACTCATGGTTGACTTAACTCTCCAGTGCCTGTAGACACAGGTGGCGGCCGTCATTGTGCGAATTGCGCGACGTCGGCAGAAGGGTGAGTCGACATGGATCTAGCACTTTCAGAGGATCAGCGATCAGTCCGCGAAGTCTTCGCGGACTTCTTCACCAGCGAGAGTCCCATTGAACGAGTCCGCGACAGCGAAGAGCTCGGCTTTGATCTGAAGCTTTGGACTCTTGCAGCCGATGTGGGTATCCCTTCGATGGGCATCAGCAGTGAGTTCGGCGGCGCGGATGCAACGCTGCTGGATCTGGCGCTGGTGTGCATTGAGGCCGGCAAGACCCTCGCGCCGTTGTCACTGCCAGAGACTCTCGTCGCTGGACTGGTGCTGTCGCGCACAACTGCAGGCCGTCAGTTCGTCCCGCAGATCATCTCTGGTGACGTGATCGCGACCATGTCACCGCGGCCTGCCATCAATGGCATTGCCACCCTTGCACCCGCCGGTGCGGTTGCACACGTTCTGGTGGCCCTTGATGGCGAGGAGCTTGTCTGCGTTGCACGCTCGGGCTCCACTCCCTTTGCAACGCCATTGAAGAACCTCGGCTCTGCACCCCTTGCCGACTGGAGTCTTGATGGCTCTGATGGCCAACGCACAGTGCTCGCGCGCGGAGTTGAAGCCCAGCAATTGTTTGCGCAGGCGATCTGTGAATGGAAGGCGCTCACTGCCGCAGCGCTCTACGGCCTGCAAGCTCGTGCGCTCGAAATCGGTCTTGCGTACGTATTGGAACGCCGACTGTTCGGCACCACTCTTGCGAGCTTCCAGGCCATTCAGCACCGCCTGGCAGACATCTCGGTAGCCAGCGTTGGAGCAGAACTGCTGGTGCTCGAAGCAGCATGGTCGCGCGATGTCGAGCCTGAGCGATTCGCTGCCCTTGCCGACATGGCCTTTCTGTTCACCTCGGATCTGGCCGTGAAGACCGCCCGCGAGAGTCTGCAGTTCCACGGTGGCTACGGCTACACCCTGGAATACGACATCCAGATGTACTTCCGTCGAGCCAAGGCCTGGCCACTGGCCATCGGTGCCAGGCAGGACCAGTTCATGTCATTGGCTTCCGCACTCTTTGACTCAGCATCAACTGTGGAGGCGTGATCATGGATTTCCGACAGAACGATGCACTGGCTGAGTACCGCCAGCGCGCAGCGCAATGGGTTCAGGACAACGTTGACCCTTCGTGGGCCGTCGAGCAGAGCGCCACTGGCACGTACCACACCTGGGAGCTGCATCGCCGGATGGCAATGGACGGACTGCTCGCCTCCAACTGGCCTGCGGAGTACGGCGGTTCAGATGTTGACCCCAACTTCGCCTACGCCGTCACGCAGGCATTGGCCGACGCCGGACTGCACTTGGACGGCTGGGTCACCACTGAGATGGTGCTGCGCACGGTGCTCGCAGTCGGCACCGAGGAGCAGAAGCAGGAGTGGGTTCGCGCGGGCCTGGCGGGCGAGATGCTCATCGTTCTGGGCTACAGCGAGCCCGGCTCCGGATCAGACGCTGCTGCTGCGGCAACTCGCGCAGTGCGCGATGGTGATGAGTGGCTCATCAACGGAAGCAAGATGTTCACCAGCACCGCCCACGAAGCCACGCACGTCTTCATGCTCACGCGTTCCAACACTGAGGTTGCCAAGCACAAGGGCTTGTCGATGTTCATGCTTGCGCTGGATGCGCCCGGAGTCGAGATTCAGCCAATCCACACTCTGGGAGGCCAGCGCACCAACGCCACCTTCTACACCGATGTCCGCGTACCCGACTCCTGGCGTGTTGGTGAAGTCGACGGCGGATGGACTGTCATGCGCGTGGCATTGATTCACGAACGAGCAACTCCGGCTGCGCCGATCACCACGCTCTGGGCCGAACGAGCTGCCAAGTGGGCCAAGTGGGCCAAGCAGGCAGATGGCAGCGCGGTCTATGACGATCCAATCGTCAAAGAGAAGCTCGGGTGGATTGCCATTGAGAACGAGGTCGCGCGACTGCTGGGCCTTCGGACCCAGGCCGCGCTGAACACTCCGCAAGGTCCGACCTTCGAAGGCCCCGAGAGCAAGTTGTTCTATGCCGAAGCAAATATTCGGCATTACGCAACAGTGCTGGACCTTGCCGGAGAGCAGGCCGTCATCCAAAGCCCAGCCTCGAGAATCGCTGACAAGTCCAATGAGAACTTCATTGGCGCTACCGAGGGAGCCTACCGTCGATCGCTCGTCGGCGCGATCTACGGCGGCTCCACTGAGGTGATGCGCGAGATCGTTGCTGAACGAGTGCTCTTGCTCCCGCGAACCCGCTCCAAATAGCGATCGAACTTCCGCACTCCTGTCCCGCTCAACACTCAAGGAGCACTGTCTTGGGATTTCCCAAACGTCACGCAGCAATTACCGGCGTGTACACAACGCAACAGGGCAAGAAGCTTGGTCGGACTTCGTACTCACTCATGCTTGAGGCAATCAAGGGCGCTCTGGACGAGGCGGGGCTCACCCCGGCAGATGTCGACGGCATCATCCCGATGGAGCCGGGCATGCGCACAGGCGCACTGGATCCGATGTTCTGGGCCGAGCAATTCGGCGAACGACCCCTCGGATACATGGGTCTGGGTCAAGCCTCTGGTGGCTTGGCCAAAGCGGCTACCGCTATCGCTTCAGGCATGTGTGAGGTTGTCGTGCTGTTCTGGGCCAATGCGGGTTTCGAAGTTGGTCCGCGTGGCACCGCGGTGCCCACATCCGCTCCGCGCGAGGCCGAATGGGGCTTCGGCCAGCACGGGGCGTACATGACGACGTGGTATGCCATGTGGGCTCAGCGATACATGCATGAATTCGGGGTCACCTCTGAGGATCTTGCTCAGGTGGCAGTGACGCATCGACATCACGCCACACTGAATCCCGAATCAATCATGGGCAACCGCGGAGACATCACTGTCGACGACGTCATGAACAGTCGGATGATCGCCTCGCCGCTGCATCTGTTTGATTGCGCGTTGGACAACGAAGGTGGCTACGCGATCGTGCTGACCTCGGCCGAGGTCGCCCGGAACACTCGCAAGAAGCCGGTGTGGGTGCTGGGCGGTGCCGAGTCCGCATACACCGACTTCTACGCCAGTATCCAAGACCCTTGGTTTCCTGAGCAGGGCTATGGCGTGCGCCATCTCGGTGACCTGGTCTTCGAAATGGCAGGTCTTGGCCGTGACGAGATCGATGTGGCCGGACTCTACGACTGTTTCACCATCACGATGCTGCGCGATCTGGAAGAGCTCGGCTTCTGCAAACTGGGCGAGGCTGCCGACTATTTCCGTGAGGGGCACACCGCTTTGGGCGGATCGATGCCGTGCAACACCGATGGAGGGTTGCTGAGCAACAGCCACAACGTGAGCCCATCTGGCATGCACACCATCGAAGTCGTGCGGCAACTTCGTGGCGAGTGCGGAGCGCGGCAGGTTCCCGATGCGCGAATTGGACTCTCCTTCGCCCAAGGCATGTCACCCCATGGCCTCTCATCCGCGCTCATCATGGCGGTGGACTGATCACATGAACCGAACAGGAGTGTGAGATGAATTTCCTCTCGCGGAAGTCGGCAGTAGTCGGGGTGTACACGACCCAGATGGCCAAGAAGCTTCCCACTACTGGAGTCTCGCTTCAGATCGAAGCCATCAGAGGTGCGCTCGATGATGCTGGGCTTTCGGCCAGTCAGGTCGATGGTGTGATTCCGATGGATCCAAGTCCAGTACCGGGCACCGCATCAGTGCACATGTTCTGGGCCGAACAGCTTGGCGAGCATCCGCTTACCTTCATGGAACAGGGCATTGCTTCGGGGGGAGTGGCCAAAGCAGCTGCAGCAATCGCAGCCGGCATGGCCAATGTTGTCGTGCTCTTCTATGGCAAAGCTGGCTATTCCATTGGGCCCGGCGGCACAGCCGCAGCTCAGAAGGCACCGCGCACAAGTGAGTGGGGCTACGACATTCATGGCGGCTACATGTCTCCTTGGTACGCGATGTGGACCCAGCGGTATATGCATGAATTCGGTGCGACAGAAAGTGATCTGGCCCATGTGCCCGTCACGCATCGCTACCACGCGACTTTGAATCCCGCATCTGTGATGGGTGTGCGAGGCGAGATCACTGTTGATGAAGTCCTGGCCTCCCGCTATATCGCTGAGCCAATGCACCTGCTGGATTGCGCCATCGACAATGACGGTGGCTACGCGATAGTCATTGCCTCAGAGGAGATCGCGCGAGACTGCAAGAAGGACCCGGTGTGGATTCTGGGCGGTGCGGAATCTGCGTACACCGACTTCTACATGACGATCAACAAGCCCTGGTTTCCAACCGAAGGCAAGGCCGTGCGCCGGACGGCCGAGCGTGCTTTTTCGATGGCTGGTGTCACGCGTGAGGACATCGATGTGGCTGGCTTGTATGACTGCTTCAGCATCACCATGCTTCGTGACCTGGAAGAACTTGGGTTCTGCGAGTTGGGCGAGGGCTTTGAGTACTTCAAGGAAGGCCACACTCGACTGGGAGGTTCGATGCCCTGCAATACCGACGGAGGCCTGCTCAGCAACAGTCATGTTGGCAATCCGTCTGGACTCCACACCATAGAAGTCGTACGTCAACTGCGTAACGAATGTGGTGACCGCCAAGTTCCCAACGCCAAGATCGGATTGTCCTTGGCGCAGGGTTTCGCCGTTCACGGCCAAGCCGGGACGCTCATCATGGCTGTGGACTAATCGTGTTCGCCTGTTTGAGAATCTGGAGAATATTGTGACCGTACTTCCACCAGCGACAGCTCCTTACCTCAAGCCGCTGCCTGCTATCACTGCGGCTGGAGCGCCGTTCTGGGATGCCTTGAAGCGTCATGAGTTCCTCATTCCGCGATGCGACAACTGCGGTGACTACAACTGGGTTCCGTATCCGGCATGCCGGAGCTGCTTCTCAGAGGAGCAATCGTGGACGAAGGTAAGCGGCAACGCGACCTTGTTCACGTTCACTGTGGTGCATCGCGGCCCTGGCTCCTTCAACGATGACGTGCCGTATGTGATTGGCCTTGCAGAATTGGTCGAGCAACCGCGACCGTGCCTTGTCTTGGGCAATATCGTCGGCATCGATCTGGAGCAGATCACCATTGGAATGCCGCTCAAGGTCGCCTACGAGGACATTCCCGATGAAGACGTCACTCTTTGGCGATGGGTGTCTGCCTAGTAATTCGCAGCTCCGGTCAACTGACGGAGAGTCGAAGAATTCGATCGTCGCCACTGCGCACATCTCCGCGACCATCGGTATTGCCAGTGATCAACCACAGGGACCCGTCGGGTGCCACGCCCACGGTGCGCAGCCTGCCCAGATCACCGAGCTGGACGGCGGTGGCTTTGCCCGCAGTCGCGCCAGTCAGCGGCACCTGCCAGAGCACCTCGCCACGCAGGCTGGCGACATAGGCCGTGTCCTGCAATATGGCGATGCCGCTGGGTGAGGCAAGGGATGTCGGCTCCCACTGAGTGAAGGGATTGACGAACTTTGCGTCACTGGAACTGCCTTCCACCAGCGGCCAGCCGTAGTTCCTGCCGGCTTGGATCCGATTGAGCTCATCGGCCTTCCTCTCACCGAATTCACTCGCCCACAACTGCCCACTTGCATCCAAGGCGAGTCCTTGAACATTGCGGTGTCCAAGGGAGTAGACGCGAGAGTTCCTGAATGGATTTCCGGCAGCTGGATTGCCTTTGAGGTCCACGCGCAGGATCTTTCCGTTCAGACTCCTGAGGTTCTGAGAAGAGCTTGGGTTTCCTGCGTCACCAGTGGAGATGAACAAGGTGTTGTTGGGGCCAAGTAGGAGGCGTCCGCCATTGTGATAGGAGGCTTTGGCGATGCCGGTCACGATGGGCGTTTGCTTGCCGAGCGAGGTGCCGTTCCAGGCGATGCGTACGACTCTGTTGTCATCCTTGGAGGTTTCATAGGCGTAGATGGCAGTTGGGGCGTTCGCTGGCGCAGCAGCGATACCCAGCAAGCCGCCTTCGCCGCCCGGGACAACTCCCTGCACGCGTCCAACCGTGGTGACTTTGCCGGCCGGTGTGACGCGCTTGATGAGTCCGGAGTCGCGCTCGCTTACCAGTGCACTGCCGTCCGGGAGGAATGCCAAACCCCACGGAGTGCTCAGGCCGGTGGTGATCGTCCTAGAGACCTGTACCTGGGCTGCACTCGCACTTGGCGAAGTGCCGACAACTGCCAGAACAGTGATGGCGAAGCACACTGCGGTGAGACGGCGCATATTCGATAGTAAGTCGATTTCTCCCAGGAGTGTTAACGAGGAAAGGAATTGCGACGGACTCGGCCTCCTGCAGGAATCAGGAATTCAATATTCCCGAGGGAATCGCCAGATATCTGTAACAGGATTCGGCAATGATGCACGAGCGCGGTGCGGCACCGGGCTACTTGCCGGCACTGCCAACAAAGGAGCCACATGACTGAGCTTGCCGACATCGTGCGATTGAACACTGTCAGCGAAGATCGATTCGTGACCAGCAATATTGTGACCAACGGTGGCTTTCTCTACGGCGGTCAACTTCTTGCCCAAGCGCTGATGGCGGCTTGCAAGACCGTTGAATCGCAACGTGTTCCGCATTCCCTTCATTGCTATTTCATCGCGGGCGGCAAGAGCACCGAGCCGATCGAATTTGCCGTCTCTCGTGATCGCGATGGCCGGGCCTACTCGGCCCGCAGTATTTCTGCCATTCAGGATGGCCGCGTACTGATGAACATGCTGGCCTCATTTCAAGTTCCTGAAGAGGGCATCAACGCGCAGGCCTCCACATTTCCAAGCGTTACAGCGCCACCTGCAAATCCCGTTCTTTACTCCTTGCCGACGTCACCAGATGCTTTGGTCTGGGACCCAGCTCCAGACTCCAGCATCGCGCACCCCTCGAGGGCTTGGTGTCGCTTTGAGAGCGAGCTGCCTGATGACCCTGCGCTGCAAGCCTGTGCCTTGGCCTACATGTCTGATTTCTTCAATGGGCTTGTTCGCCTGCCAGGCTTCCCACGGAACGCGGCCGTGAGCAGCCTTGACCATGCCATGTGGTTCTACCGTCCGACCAAGATGAACGAGTGGCACCTGATGGACTGGGTAGGCAATTCGGTCTCAGGTGGGCGTGGCCATTACTCAGGTCAGTTCTACGACGCATCAGGAGTGCTGGTTGCCAGCGTCGCCCAAGAAGCGCTCGTGCGAATACCTCGCGCGTAGCCCTTGTCGCGCCAATACGATTGCCTGATGTTGCGTAGAGCGATCGTCGTGATGGGTGTCCTGAGCTTCAGTCTCATTCCAGCAACGGCGAGTTTCGCCGTCAATGCGCCGGGGGAGCCCTGTTCGAAGGCGGGCGAAGTGCTGCCACTTGGCGCTGGTTCCATCGAGTGCGTCAACGGCGTGTGGGCGCCCAGTTCCAAGCAGCCAGGTGGCGCTCCTGCTGGCGGACCAGCAGGCTCGCCGACAAGCCCTCCCACCAATCCTCCCACTGCGCCAGGCAAGACCGCTGCTGTGGCCAAGATCTTCAAGCCGGCAGGGGTAGTACAGAGTCAGGCCACCTTCGAAAGTTCGAGCAAGCAAGTCGCTGACCCAAGTGCGTTGCGCCTTGCCGACGGACGCATTCGTCTGTACTCGTGGGTAGCGCCTAACGGGCTTCGTTCGGCTACATCAACTGATGCCACGGGTTTGAAATTCGTCGCTGATCCCACGATCCCGCTGTCCACGATGGCCGGTCAGCCTCGGGTAATCCGGATCGATGCGGCGACAGTGCGCCTGTTCTTTACCAGTGCTGGCGGCGTGAACTCCGCGATCAGCCATGACAACGGGCTGACTTTTGCCGATGAAGGTGTGGTGCTCAGCACGGCTCAAGCAGGATTCGAGCCTGGCGTGATCACAGTGATCAAGCAAGGTGCGCAATATCGCGCCTACTTCTCCAATCTGGAAAAGCCTGGCGTGCACGCCGACCGCGTCATGAAAACGGCTACCAGCCCGGACATGCTGCATTGGACGGTGGGCCCACAGCTGAAGATGAGCGGATCGCACCCCTTCGCCCTGATCGACAGCAAGGGAAAGATAGCCCTCTATTACTCAACTGATCGTGGATCCTCGTACGGAATCTTCGCTTCAACCAGTACTGATGGCCTGAATTTCAAGAATGAGCAGTTCATCGTTGTCGGCGGTGGCGATTCAGACATCGTCAGCACGGGTAAGAACTCTTGGATCATGTACTACGGCGGACAGGTTTCGCCGGCTGACGGATTCGGAATCCTTGCTGCGAAATCGATCGGGAACGCGATACCCAAGTAGGTCGAGTCAGACCTTGGCCACGAGCCTGGCAAATACGACGAGATTGGCAAGGTACTTCTTGCTGCCCGCATCCAGCCCATCACAGGTAATCAACCGTAGGCCTGCGTACTTGATGTTGCCGTAGACCAGCTTGGTTGGGAACTGGTTCTTCTTGACGATCATGACACGATCGACGCTGAAGACGTCTGAAGTGCCGTTCTCTCTGGACACGAGGATCTGATCTCCAGGGTGCAATTTCGAAAGTTTCGCGAATGCTCCAGCGGTGCCGTTCCAACGCACATGGGCGGCAATCACAGCCGGCCCAAGCTGACCTGGTTGCGGCGCACCCGTGTACCAGCCCGCGGTGGAGGCGTTGGGAGGCACTTGCAGGCTTCGATCCGACTTCAGGCCCAATCGCATCAGTGGTGCGTTGACGCCGATGGCGGGAATCCGGATTCTGTCTGGGGCAGATCGCGGGGCTGGCCGCGCCACCTGCACCTGCGAGGGTGCAAGTACCTCATCTGCCGGAAGCGCCATCAAATCCGGCATGCACCCACTCATGCTGAGCGCAATCGATGCCACGGCGATCGCTGCGATTGCCTTGAGTGTGCGTCGACCAGAAATTGTGCGCGCAACCGAAACACGTCTTGAACCACGTGCTCTCGCATGGAGCATTGACTTAATCCTCAATCTTTCGATTGCCTACGCGTGATCTCACTCACCCAAGTGGCGACCGTTCCCAAAGTCCAAGCCTTTGGGAACGGCTCGCTCCCGCTATTCAAATTGGCCGGTGTCGACTCCACCAACGGGCTTACGAAGGATCTGCACAGGTACAACGGGAGTGCGCGTTGCCGTGGGTCCTGGAGTAACCGTTGGAGGTGTAACGGTCGGAACAGTTGCCGACGGGCTCACAGGGGCACTGGCTGTTGGTGTTGGCGTGGCCGACGCGGTAGGCGTGGTGATCACGTTCATCAGCGGATTTGCACCGGAACCTCTACAGAGCCCCAAACCGTCGTACTGACCGCCCCATGGACAGACCAGACCTTGGGCCAGAGGGCCGATATTCGCTGCGTACACAATCTCTGCCACCGGAGTGCCAGAACTGGAGTTGCTGCACGTCGGGCTGATAACTCGGTTGGTATCCAAGGTCACGGCGCCGTTGCGGGCAAGGACCCGACCTTCAACCTCAGCGCCGGTATTCAAGGTGATATCGGTCAAGGCCAGGATATTGCCCTTGAAGTCGGTCGTGGTGCCAAGAGTCGCCGAACTTCCGATCTGCCAGAACACATTGCAGGCCTGAGCCCCGTTGATGAGTGCCACCCGACTGCCGGCAGCCGTGGTCAGGGTCGAGCCAGCCTGAAAGATGAATGCAGCATTGGGATCGCCTGCGGCATTAAGGGTGAGGGTTCCCGTCAAACCAAGGGATGTAGCAGAGCTGTAGACGCCGGAGACAAGCGTGGTTCCTCCGAGATCAGCGCTGATCGTTACGTTGCTCGGCTGTCCAGCCACAGCGTTGTAGGCCGTAATCAGATCAGTTTTTGCGCCCTGGGTCACCGAGTCTCCAGCGTGGTTGGTGCCGTTGATCGTCATGCTGCCGAGCCCAGTGATGGTCGTAGTGGGAAACGTGCCGATGTCGCCGTTGATAGTAGTGGAACCGGTATTGGTGATGCCTGCTCCAGCCAATACTCCAAAACTGTCCGCAGTTCCGAGCCCCACGCTGCTCGCTGCCAGCGCGTTCACTGAAAATGCGACGACGAGTCCGCCGACGATTGCCAGCGTCAAACTTGTTGATGCAAGTCCTTTTGCTTTTCGAGAACCTCGTGGTGTGAAGTGTGTATTCATGCTTTCCGCCTCTGCGTGCATTCGGCCTTCACGATGCAAAGGTGCATTGTGAAACCTGGACACGAACGCGGGCTATACAAGAAGCAAGGGGGGTCTAGTCCTTACCGATCGCCGCAGACCGCGGCCGATATTCCTCGCCTGAGAGTCAACTGCGAGTATCGCGGTGACTGTCGATATTGACAGTGACACGAATAGCTGGAATAAGCAAACCCATTGGGATTATTGGACTCTTGCGCGCGTCAGCCAGTACTCGGGTAAAGAATATTCAGTTGACGGCTCGTCTCGGCTCATTTGTCGCGCCGAACACGGAATCATGTGCGTAACGCGAAGGCAACGGAGGGTTCATGTTCATTCTGAATGCTTGGTATGTGGTTGCGTGGAGCAGCGAGGTCACGCGCGAGCCGGCGCGCAGGATTGTGTGCTCGATTCCGGTTGTGCTGTATCGCGCGATCGATGGCACTGCAGTGGCTCTGACTGATCGATGCGCGCACAGGGGATTCCCGCTCTCAGCTGGCACTGTTGTGGGCGATGCAATTCGCTGCGGGTATCACGGTTTCACATACGACGGCGCTGGAGCATGCATTGGCATTCCTGCGCAGGAGCGCATCCCTGCGGGCATGGCTGTGCGAGCTTTCCCGCTCGTTGAGAAGGACGGGTGGCTCTGGATCTGGCTGGGGGACCCTTCCGACGCCGATCGGGCCAAGGTCGCGGACACCCATTGGATGACTGATGAGTCCTGGGCCACGGTCACGCACACTGTCGCTATCGCTTGTCGCGCCGAACTCGTGCACGACAACCTGCTCGATCTCACGCATGAGTCATTTCTGTACACATCGACGGTGGGGGATGAGTACATCGTTGACTATGGAGTGAGTGTTGAAGTTGACGGCGATGTCGTCTCTGTCGACCGCCTGATGCCAAGCGTGCAAGCGCCACCGCTCTATGCCCGAACGATGCAGACCGAAGGGCTCTTCGACCGCTTTCACTGCACGGAGTTCCACGCCCCCAGCTTTCATATCCTCCATTCGGGCATCACCGGAGAAGGCCGTCCACGCGAAGAGGGTCACCTCATCAAGGTGCTCAACGGCATCACTCCGGTGGATGAGTCCACATGCATCTACTTCTATGCCTTCAGCCGAAATTTCGCCGTTGATCAGCAATGGGCGACCGAGGAATTGCAGACGGGCCTCGCCACGGTGCTGGAGGAGGACAAGAATGCCTTGGAATTGCAGGAAATTGGCTTACAGTCTCGCCCAAGCACTGAACGTGACCGCCTCATTGCTCAGGATGCAGGCATCGCGAGAGCTCGTCGTGTGATGGCAGGACTTCTCGATCGAGAGAAGGCAAGTCCCAGGGGGTAACCCCATTGTCCGGGCACAGTGCCCGAACGCGAGAAGGAGGATCCATGCTCGGATTGCGCAAGACACAGTTCGGCGCCACGATGGTGCTCGCTGCGTCGCTGGCACTGACTTTGGCTGCCTGCAGCAGCTCAGACTCGGCGTCAACTGACTCATCACCGGCACCGGCCGAATCAAGCGTGGCATCGTCAACAACATTGACTGTTGACCCCGCCATTGTCGCCCTGCTGCCGGCGGACATCGCATCAGCTGGAACGCTGAAGATCGGTACCGAGCTTGGGTACCCCCCGATGGAATACATCGAGGCTGATGGCGTCACGCTGACCGGCTTCGACATCGATATGGCCAATGACATTGCCACCTTGATGGGCCTGACTCCTGAGATCAAGAATGCGACATTCGATTCGATCATCCCATCGGTGCAGAGCAATCGCTATGACTTGGGCATCTCCTCTTTCACCATCAATCCTGAGCGCATGAAGCAGGTTGACTTTGTCTCCTATCTCACCTCAGGAGATTCCGGTGTCGTTCCAGCGGGCAATCCAATGGGCATTGCTCTTGACGCCTCTATGTGTGGCACCAAGGTCGGTGTGCTGAAGGGCAGCACGCAGGAGACCGTGACGATTCCGCAATTGGTCAAGATCTGCACAACTGCGGGTTCACCAGAGCCAGCAGTCACAGTGATCGCAGCCTCTGACCAGATGCCTATTGCTCTTGCCAGCGGACGGGTTGAATCGCTGATTTCGGACACGGCCAATGCGGCATCCATTGCCCAAGGCTCAGATGGCAAGTTCGAGGTCTCAGAAGGAACGCCGCTGAACTCGGTTCTGCTTGGCGTGTTGATGAACAAGAAGAGCGGCCTCGCGCCAGCGGTGCAGGCGGCGATTCAGTCGCTCATCGACAGTGGTCGCTATCAGGAAATTGCTGAGAAGTACGACCTGGAGACGAGCACGTTGACGACGGCCGAGATCAATCCGAAGTCCTAGTCATCAGCGATGGTGGGCGGCGCTGAGTGCGGCGCCCACCATCGGCATCTCACAGGGGAGGAGCAGGCATGACCGAGCCGACTGAACCGATCAAGGCCGTGCCTGTTCGTCACCCGGGTCGGTGGGTCGCCACCGCGGTGATCCTCGTGCTCGTGGCCATGTTCTTCAACATGGCTGCCACCAATCCCAATTTCTCATGGGATGTGGTGTGGGAGTTCTTGTTCAACAGCCAGATTCTCAAGGGAGTCTGGGCCACCATCTGGATCACGATTGTGGCGATGATCGTCGGCGTTGGCCTTGGCGTCTTGTTCGCAGTGATGCGGCTTTCGCCGAATCCGGTGCTGTCCAACGTTGCGATGGCCTATATCTGGTTCTTCCGAGGAACCCCGGTACTTGTCCAGTTGATCTTCTGGTTCAACCTCGCAGCTCTCGTGCCGATGCTGTCGATCGGGATTCCCTTTGGTCCGACGTTCGCCAGCTGGGACACCAATGACGTCATCACACCCTTCATGGCAGCGCTCTTGGGGCTTGGCTTGAATGAAGGCGCGTACATGGCCGAAATCGCCAGAGCTGGTATCCAGTCTGTTGACGAAGGCCAAGGGGAGGCATCGTCAGCACTGGGCATGAGCCGGGCAAAGACCATGCGGCGCATCGTGCTGCCGCAGGCCATGCGCGTGATCATCCCGCCGACCGGCAACGAAGTCATCAGCATGCTGAAGACCACGTCGCTTGTCAGTGTGGTCGCCCTGCCAGAACTGCTCTACAACACGCAGCAGATCTATGCACGTACCTACCAGACGATTCCACTGCTTATCGTCGCGAGCATCTGGTACCTCATATTGACCTCGATACTGACCATCGGACAGTTCTACGTCGAGCGGCACTACGGACGCGGCACCTCCAGTCGAGTCGAACGGTCGTTCTGGAGTCGCTGGCGCCAGATGATCTTCAAGTTCCATCAGCCTCCACCCCCGCCGTCCACGACAGTGCTTGATCCGAACAGCGGTGTGCGATGAATACGCCAATGGTGAAGAGCCAGGGCGTGCACAAGCGCTTCGGTGGACTTGAGGTGCTCAAAGGAATAGATCTTGAAGTGCAGCGCGGTGAGGTCTTCTGCCTGGTGGGGCCCTCAGGCTCGGGCAAGTCAACCTTCCTGCGCTGCATCAATCACCTGGAGAAGATCGACAGTGGTCGCCTGTCCGTTGATGGTGAGCTCGTGGGCTATCGAGAAGTCAATGGCAAGCTGCATGAACTTCGCGATCGCGATGCAGCAAAGAAGCGCCGCGAGATCGGCATGGTCTTTCAACGATTCAATCTATTTCCGCATATGACAGCAATGCAGAACATCATGGAAGCTCCGCTGCGTGTCAAAGGCGAGCCAACTGACCGCGTGCGCGAACGAGCGCGAGGCTTGCTGGAGCGCGTTGGCCTGGCCGACAAAGCCAACTCCTATCCACGTCAGCTGTCAGGAGGTCAGCAGCAGCGCGTAGCGATTGCGCGAGCGCTGGCGATGGAACCAAAGTTGATGCTGTTTGACGAGCCAACCTCCGCCTTGGATCCTGAATTGGTCGGCGATGTGCTTGACGTCATGCGGCAATTGGCCATCGATGGCATGACCATGATTGTGGTCACTCACGAGATGGGCTTTGCGCGCGAGGTCGGCGACAGCCTGGTCTTCATCGATGGAGGCGTCGTGGTTGAATCGGGGCATCCGCGCGATGTGCTGGCCAATCCGCAGCATGAGCGCACGAAGGCATTTCTTTCCAAAGTGCTCTGACGAAGGGACGGTCATGATTCGACTCAGATTGCCTGCTTTCGCAACTGCCGCGCTGGTGTCTGCTGCACTGATCGTTCCTGTCGCCGTCGCTGCGCCCGGCGGCATACCCAGTCCGCCGCCAGCCTCGCCTGCGGGTGCAGTTCCTTCAGTGCGCACTCAGGCCCCGGTCGCCGCTGGCTCCGCTGGCCCACTGCTTGCTCAGGCACAGCAGGTCTATCGGACGATGACGCAGACGCAGTACTCGCATAAGTACACGATCAATCCGACGAAGGGCATCTACATCTGGGACTGCGTCGGATTCACCAATTGGGCCTTGCAGCAGGCCACGCCAAATGCCTGGGCCGCTTTTCACAGTCAGATGAATGTCCCCACGAACGAGTCCGGCTTGGTCTCGCTCTGGGCCAAATTCCTGACCGGAACTCCGGGGCCCGCTTGGAGTGCAGTGAGTGCGGTCTCGAGTCTGAGCGGTGGCGAATTGATGGTGATCCCTGGTGAGATCGTGCTCAATGGTCAGGCGCAGTACGGCTCCGTGAAGGGTGGGGTCTCCTACCCTGGGCACGCCGTGGTCATCGCCGGCCCGCCATTGAGACTCTCGGATGGTTCGTACGCGGTGTTCGTCTATGACTCCACTGCGGTGCCGGGGCATGGTCAATACGACTCTCGCTATACCGATCCGCGTGCGCTACCGATGGCAGGCACGACGAATAAGTATTCGGGTACTGGCTATGGCACGATGCGCTTGACTGTCAATGCAGCTGGAGCACCGACTGCGGTGTACTGGTCGGCAAACGCCAAGAGCCCGATCATGTTCCAGAACCAGCCAGTAGTTCCGGTTCTTGCCCGCCCCCTCAACTGACGATCGAGACCTCTGTCAGTAGGAGCAGTGCGACATCGGCGAGTGCCAGGAGCAGGATGGCCTTGAAGAACAGCGATGATCTGAAATAGCCGACGCCACCGATGACGGCGCTGAGCACAGCCGTCGCCGTCGCAACCGTCGGGTTGGCATCCCAGAGTTGCCACACCAGCAAGGCTGTCCCTAGCAGGAGAAGTGCGAGTGCGAGCAACTTGCTGCCCCGTTCACCAAGTCTGATTGCAGCGCTTGTGTGTCCGTATTCGGCATCGGTCGATGCATCCTGCGCGGCATTTGCCAGATGTGCGGCCACGCCCAGTGCCATGAACACCGCGATCGACCACAGGGCAGGACTTTGTGCCGGATCCAGGCCTTCGGTGATGAATGGGGGAATCAAGCCAAAGGCAATTGCATACGGGAGCCAGGACCAGGTTGTTCGAGAGAGTCGCAAGTTGTACGCCCATGCCGCAAGCAATGACAGCACATGAAAGCCACCAGCGACTCCCGCTGCCGCGAACGATGCGAGCACACTGATCGTGAGCGCTCCAGCTGCGCTGCGCCACAGCAACTGAACGCTGAGAGCAGATGCAACGACCGGCTTGTCCAGACGCGCGGCTGCCAGATCCATCTGCGCGTCGTGCGCGTCATTGCTCCAGCCAACGCTCAACTGCCCGGTCAACATGGCCAGCACGAAGATCGCGAGGGAGGTCGACTCCCATCCAGTGCGCCAGGCCAAAGTCGACACCACGATCGTTACGGCAAGCGCTGGCGCAGGATGGCTTGCAAGTGCGAGCAGGATGCACATGCGAGCAAGAGCGCGCGCGCGGGTCAGCATCCCCGAACCCTTGCATGTCCGGAGGCAGGCCGCTCTAGATACTCGCCGGACACCAAGGAGCGCTTCGCCCTACGCTGCTCCCGTGCGTAGTTCGCCTGAGAATGGGAGAAGTGACGATGTCTGACGCCGAGAAAGATGCCGTGCAGTTAATCGAGCCTGGCTACTTCCATCGCCTTGGCCTAGCCGCTCGGATGGAGGATGCCTATGTCCCCTGGCTGAAGCGGGTTCTGGGCGCAGTCGAGATCGATTCGAGCATGCGACAGGTGCAAGGCATTCCATTTGGGGCTATCGGGGAGCGAGCATCCAATGAGTCGGGTGCAGCGAAATCAGAGATGCTTTGGCTTGGAACGATGCCGATCTGCATCTTCGCCGCAGACGACGAAGTTGGACCACTTGGTCATTTCGTTGCCAGAAACGGGCCAGGCCTTCATTCGGTGGCTTGGACCGTCAACGACATCTGGAAGACCGAGTCTCTGCTTCGCCGAGCTGAGTTGCGCATCACTGGCGTAGACATTCAGGGTCGCCACTTCTTCATCCACCCAGCCGACACGGCCGGATTACTGATTGAGATCACGGACACCGAGTTCACCCACGATCCTCGAGACGCTGCTGATACCGAGCCTCCGCGTTCGACTGCCAGTGTTGTGCAAGGGGCTAATCTTGCATGGCTGACCGTGGCCGTTGCAGACCCCGCGAAGTCGGCGGAAGTGCTGAGCGATCTCATCGTTTCGACTGTGGTCCAGGGCTTGCCTCGGGCCGCAGGGGAGGAAGTCGTGGATCTTCAGATGAACGATGTCGTGATTCGTCTGGCAAGAAGAGCAGCCGATGATGTGCGTCGCGATCAGTTCGATTCCTTCTGCCTGGCTGTTCCAGATCTTGACGACACCATCACCAGACTTGAAGCTGACGGAATCACCATTGTCAGTCGCGAAGGCAATCTCGCGTGGACGAGCAAGGAGGACACCCTTGGCATGAAGATCCAGTGGGTGCAGGCCTCGGAGTTGCCCAATTCTTGATCCAACGAGAGTCAAGCGCTCGCTTCTCACCCTGATGTGTATGGCGCTGCTGCTCACCGCCTGTGGTCGTGAACCTCTTGGCGCTCGCGTGTCTGAGGAAGTCGGAGTGACCACGTACGCGCCAAGCGACCGCGTGGACCTGCCGCCCATCGCTGGGCAGACCCTGGGTGGTGCGCCACTGTCGATCACTGACCTGCGCGGCCGCGTAGTGGTCTTGAATTCGTGGGCTTCGTGGTGTGAGCCATGCAAGCAGGAAGCGGCAGCGCTGGTGGCCGCTTCGAACACCCTTCAGCCGCGGGGAGTTCGGTTTGTCGGGCTGAACGTCACCGATGAGGAAGCTTCTGCCAGGCAGTACACATCCAAATACGCCATTGCCTATCCGAGCATCGTGGATGCCAAGGGCACGAAGCTGGCCTCCATTCCTGGCGTCCCCCCGGGTGCACTGCCCAGCACCCTCATCATCGACATGCAGGGCCGAATAGCGGTCCGAATCATCGGCGTGGTCAAAGAGCCCGCATTCTCTGAGCAAGTACAGGCTGTACTAGCAGAGGGTTGATCCCCGCTGAAGGGGGTAGACTTCTTTCACTCACGGATTTGGAGGATGAGGCGTGCGCAAGGTCTTGGCATTGCAAGTCGGCACCGTCGCTAGCGGTGTCCTTCTGGCGATGACTCTTGCCACGCCCGCTGTTCAAGCTGCCTGCAATGACTACGGGCAGCCACCTTGCCCGGTACCCACTGTCACGCCTGCGCCACCCTCACCCGGCCCCGCGCCTACACCTACTCCAACGCCAACGGCGACGCCGATCCCTATTCCCACCTTCACGCCTGAACCGGTGGAAACAACTAATCCTCAGCAGGCCGAGGTGCTCGGCGGAGGCTCAATTATCGTGTTGAGCCAGGAGGCCGCCGAGTCGGCTCCCCCTCGCTTGGTGCTGCAGCCGCTGGGTTTCACGACTGAGACGGGTCAGGTTGTATTGATGACCAGGCTGGAGGCCGAGCAGATCATCGTGCAGTTCTTGCAGCCCCGGGTGAGGTACCTGTCGCAGATATTCGCGGATGGCAGGTGGTCAACTCTTGGCAACACCACTGCCAATGCCAAGGGTCAGCTTGTGCTGCCGGCAATACGCGGTATGAGACTTGGGCTGTATCCGCTACGGACCATACCGGGGAGCGCATCGGCCAACGGCAGGAAGGTCACCAGGTTCTTCACTATTGACATCGTCAGAGACAAGGAACTCGCGAGCGCATCAGCGCAACCCAATAGGTAATTCAGGCTCGCTGCAAGACTCCGAGTAGTTCCTCGTACTGCCCAATGAGAAACGCCGTATCTCCCGCCTGCAATGCAGGTTCGCGTCGCATTCTGCGGCTATTAGTTATGTCCTGACCAAGCCAAGGGGCGCCCCAAACTCACAGTTCGAACTTGCCTGATACGAGGCCGGATTCCTTCGTATTTCAGGGCTCATCGCACGTTCCCGTGTTCAGGTCTTCCTTCCTTTGCTTTACTGCCATCACCATCCACGCAAGGAGCAGCAATGGAGAAGGACTACCGCACCGGGCGAGTCATCGGCTTAGCGGCAACCGCAGCTCTGGGCGGGTTTCTGTTCGGCTATGACTCTGCAGTCATCAATGGTGCCAAAGGAGCGATTCAGAACACTTTCTCGCTCGGCGACTTTGCCATCGGCTTGGTCGTCTCCATTGCACTCATTGGATCCGCACTTGGTGCGTGGTTTGCTGGTCGGTTAGCAGATCGCTTCGGGCGTCAACCTGTCATGCTGATGGCCGCTGCACTGTTCATGGCGGCGGCAATTGGTCAAGCCTTTCCGTTCTCGGTCTATGACCTGGTCTTTTGGCGCTTTGTCGGTGGCGCGGGCATTGGCGTGGCTTCTGTGATGGCCCCGATGTACATCTCCGAGATCGCACCGGCATCGATGCGCGGACGGATGTCCTCGCTGCAGCAATTCGCGATTGTCATCGGAATCTTTGCTACCAGCCTGGTCAACTACCTCATCTTGAATGCTGCTGGTGGCAATGCCCAGAACGATTGGCTCTTTGGACTGCCCGCGTGGCAGTGGATGTTCCTGTCGATGGTGATTCCGGCCCTGATCTACGGCTTGCTCGCTCTTCGACTGCCGGAATCTCCGCGGTACTTGGTGCAGCGAGGAAAGGATGAACAGGCGCGAGCAGTGCTGCGTCAGATCTACACCGTCAATCCGGATGCACGGGTGGACGACATCAGGGCCTCGATGGCAGGCGACCAGCAGTCCTCCTTCGCGGACCTGCGAGGTACTCGCTTTGGATTGATGCCCCTGGTGTGGATCGGCATCATTCTGAGTGCATTGCAGCAGTTTGTCGGCATCAATGCGGTCTTCTATTACTCGAACACCATTTGGGAATCGGTTGGCTTCAGCGAGGATCAGGCGTTCCAGACTTCCCTGATCACCACTGGCGTGAATGTGGCCTTCACTGTGGTCGCCATTGCCCTCGTGGACAGGGTCGGCCGAAAGCCGCTGCTTCTGGTGGGATCGGTCGGCATGGTGATCACTCTTGCGATCCTGACGTACGTATTTGGCACCGCGCCAATAGGGGCAGACGGCAACCCAGTTCTCACGGACGGTCCCGATGTGGTGGCAATGCTCTCGTTCAACATCTACGTCGCGTTCTTCGCAGCGACGTGGGGACCTGTGGTCTGGGTGCTGCTTGGTGAGATGTTCCCCAACCGAATGCGCGCTGCCGCGCTTGCGCTCGCCGTCGCCGCGCAATGGACAGCCAACTTCATTGTCTCCACAGCATTCCCGCCGATCGCGGGCAAGAGCTTGGGAATCGCCTACGGAATTTTCACCGTCTTTGCACTGCTCTCAATTCCATTTGTGATGCGAAAGATCAAGGAAACAAAGGGAATCGAGCTGGAAGACATGGACGAATTGGAATCCAGTGCTCTCCTGCCGCGCTGACACACGCACCACGACGCGGAGCCCAATGTCAATAGGTTGGCAGATTTAAATGTCGGTTCAAACTCACAGCCATTCAAGGGTGCGCTTCTGGCATAAAAGGGGTTGAATGAACGCGTACCGATCGAAGTGTCAGATCGAGAAGGAGTGATCATGTCTCAGCCATCCTCCGGCAAGTCCCGCCTGAGCCGCATTGCGGCCAAAGAGGTCCCGCATCGCAAGTCCGACAGATTCTTTGCTGCGAAAAGTGAGGTGAAATCCTCCTGCGAGCAATTGACCCTCGATGTAAAGCGCTCTGCGCTCCATGATGCGATGAAGACAGATCTGCTCCAAGCCGTTGATCGAGTGCATCAGCATTTGCACGAAGTTACTGAAGACACCCCTGGCGGCCGCAACGAGATGGTCGAGCTGGAGAAGCAGGTCGAGCACCTGCAGTTGGCTGAGAAGTGGGCCAACGCCGCTGCGCGCGTCCTGGATCGCCTTGGCGTGGGTGGCGACAAGGCTTCGCGTGATGCGGTCCTTGAGGCTCAGGACGCTGTGATGTGGTGCGTGCGCGCTGACCAGTGGGACGGGCAGTTGACTGCGGCGCTGAGTGTGCTGACGTCTGCCGTTCAGGAGGCCGAGGCACACGCTTCACGCGTGACCACCTGATTTGTCGGTAGTTCCTGTGTCGCATTCTGGCGTGCGCTGTACCGCGTGCGTCGCAGTTTGATTCACGCGGTACATGGGCCAGAAATTCCAAGTTAGACTCAAAGTGCATTGAGCACCTTTCGCCATCGTGCGATGGCGTCTCACTAGGGAACCAACAGAGTTGCGAGCCCCAGAACCCGGCTTTTTCAACAGTGGCTTGAGTAGGGCCGCTGCAGATGTCAATCGCGTGCTCACAGATCCCTGATCTGGGAAGTTGGCCGTGATTGGCTTGAGAAGCCAGGAGTCGACAGTCGTGGATCCAAGAATCGTAATGTTGAGCACGTTCCCACCCACGCAATGTGGCATCGCCACGTTCGCGCACTCACTGTCGGGTGCCATGACCGGTGCCGGGTCTGTTGTGGACGTTGTCCAACTCGTGCAAGAGCCATCCTTCGGGCGGCCCGATTCAGTCGTGCACCAACATCGAATCTCCGCAGACACCGGGCGCACTGCTCAGGTTCTCAATGGATACGACGTCGTCGTGCTCCAGCATGAGTTTGGGATCTACGGCGGCGAGGATGGCATTGAATTGCTGGACCTTCTGAGTCTGGTGAGAGTGCCGATCATCACGGTGATCCACACCGTTCTCAAGGCACCCACGCTGCGGCAGCGATGCATCCTTCAGGCGCTGATTGCCGCTTCCGCTGCCATGGTGACGATGACCAACATCGCTCGCAAGAACCTCATTGGGCACTACGAAGTCAGTCCGGATGCGGTTCACGTCATTCCACATGGTGCTCCTGATCTGAGACGAACCACAAGATTCGCGGAGGCATTCGCGGGGCCGCGCATGCTCACCTGGGGCTTGATCAGCAGCGGCAAGGGCATCGAATGGGGCATTGAGGCACTGGCGAAACTGAGCGATATCGATCCGCAGGTTGAATATGTGGTCGCCGGGCGCACGCACCCGAATGTGGTCGCCTATGAAGGTGAGCGCTATCGCGAGAGTCTCATCCAGCTAGCCAGCGACTTGGGCGTATCCCATCAATTGCGTCTGGTCAATGAATACCTGGACAATGAAGCCCTGGCTGCTCTCATCGCCTCCGCCTCGATATTCCTGCTTCCATACGACTCCAAGGACCAGGTGACGTCTGGAGTACTTGTAGAGGCAATGGTTGCGGGTGGACCAGTCATCGCCACTCGATTCCCTCACGCGATTGAGGCACTCGGTGGCGGAGTTGGGAGTCTTGTCGAGCAGAAGAATGCGGATGAGATTGCCTCTGCGGTGCGCATGATCCACAACGACCAGGAGCATGCAGCACATATGCGAGCACTCACAAGTGCAGTGAGCTTGTCGTACTTGTGGCCTGCGGTTGCGGAGTCCTACTTGGGTCTTTCGCACACCGTCTGGAGCAAGCCTGCACATGCCAGCGCACTAGCCATCGCCTGATGATGCCCAAATCCACTCAATTGCGCAGTAGGCCCAACTTCGCGCATCTTCTCTCCCTTTGCGATGAGCGTGGACTCTTCGAGCACTGTGACTATGACCAGCCTCGTCGCGAGCATGGATATTGCGTGGACGATGTCGCCAGAGCGCTCATTGTGTGTGAACGCGAGCAGACAACTGACGCGGGCTTGTTGAAGGTCATGGACATGCTCAGCAGATTCATGGTGCAGGCTCAGCAATCAGATGGCCGAGTGATCAATCGGTGCGATGTCTTTGGGGTGTGGCATGGCGAGGCCTCCACCGATGATCACTGGGGCCGAGCACTGTGGTGCTGGGGCAGTGTGGTGCGGTGGGATCGCAGCGCAGATCGAGTGCGCGAGGCCTACGACTGCTTTGCCAAGTCGGCGGCGCTTCGAAGCCCACATCCGCGATCCATGGTCTTTGCCGGACTTGGCGCAATCGAGTTTCTTCGCGCTTACCCGTCCAATACCCACGCGCACGCACTGCTTGATGATGCCTTGAACAGCATCCCTGCAGATCTCATTCCCGACCAGCTGTGGCCCGAGCCAAGGCTGACGTACGCCAGTGCGGCATTGCCCGAGCTGCTGATTGTGGGTGGCGACTTCTTCAAGCAGGGATTTGTCGTCAGGCGAGGACTGGCAATGCTGAAGTGGCTGATGGATCTGCAGACAAGACAGGGCCATCTATCCGTGATCCCGGATTCTGGGTGGCAGCTCGGAGACAGCCTTCCGGCATTTGATCAACAGCCCATTGAAGTTGCAGCGCTAGTGGATGCCTGCGCGAGCGCATTTGAAGTAACCAAGGATCAGTCCTGGTTGGAAGCGATCGTATTGGGTGCGCGCTGGTTTGAAGGCGACAATGACACGTCTGCTCGCATGTACAACCCCGACACCGGTGCCGGCTTTGACGGGCTGACTGCAACCGGTATCAATCTCAACTGCGGGGCCGAATCCACATTGGCCTACTTGTCAGTCATGCAACAAGCAAACAGGGAGCGCCCAATCAAGTGAAGATTCCGGTTCGAAGATCAGATGTCATCCTCCGTGGGGATCCTCAGCGGGTGATCAGTCGGATCTTCATTCCTGGGGAGGAGGAGCTCATTCGTGGCACATCAAGGGCACGGGATGTGCTTGATCGCTGCTTGAGCCTTTCGGCCACGCAGGTCCATGAGGTCCTGGCCGAAACCTTGGCCAACTTCTCCGGGCGACATCGTGACTTGGAAGAGCAATTCGAGCTGCACTACTCAGCGGTGCAGCATCTGATCCCAGATGAAGACGCAATCGACATTGAGCGCAAGCGACTGATCGGCGCCTATCTCACACAGGAGTATGCCGTCGAAGCAGCGGCGTACTTCAATCCCTCAATCGTGGCACATCCCGATCAATCGGCATTGGAACCCGATCAACTGCGATTCGTCATGAGCGTCCGAGCAGTGGGGGAGGGACATATTTCGACCCTGGCCTTTCGGACGGGAGTGATCGACCCCGATGGCAATGTCCAGGTGGACGCGGCCTGCGCTTTTGCCACGACGCGAGCACAGCGCTACACCGTGCTGCGCAATGAGCTTGTGCAGCAGTCCGCCATCGATGCAGGTATTGATTCAGCAGACCTGCATTTCGTGCTTGGCATGCTCCCTGACAAATTCACGCCAGAGGATTTGAATTCGAGTCTGAATCTCTTGAAGTCGCGACCCGAACGAGCCGAGCATCCGGGCGACATCGTTGACAGCCTCCAGGAGATCGCGCGAAACAGCTATGAGGTCGACTTTGAGGACGACACCGTGTTGAGCGAGCGGGTCCTGTGGCCCATTGCATCCGACGAACGTCGAGGCATCGAGGATGCTCGCTTTGTGCAAGTTGCAGATGAGCTGGGCAAGACTGCCTACCGCGCTACCTACACCGGTTTTGACGGCACGAATGTCGTCTCTCGCATGCTCGAGACCGATGACTTCCGGTGCTTCTCGTCCTTGAAGTTGACCGGCAAAGCGGTGCAGAACAAGGGAGTCGCCTTCTTTCCCCGACTCATTGGCGGTCGGTACTGCGCCTTGTCACGCTGGGATCGTGAGTCCAACTCCATCGCCTATTCCGATGATGGCTACCACTGGGACGAGATCAGCAGCTTCCAATCTCCTAAACAGCCATGGGAGTTGATCCAGATCGGCAACTGCGGCTCGCCCATTGAGACCGAGGCCGGATGGCTGGTGATCACCCATGGCGCTGGGGCGATGCGGCAGTACTCAATCGGCGCCGTCCTGCTTGACCTGGAGGATCCGTCAATCATGATCGGGGCGCTGTCCAGCCCACTGCTGACGCCAAATCCTGATGAACGCAATGGCTATGTGCCCAATGTCGTCTATTCCTGCGGAAGTCTGGTGCATCGGGGCAAATTGATCATGCCCTATGGATTCAGTGACTACCGAACCAGCTTCGCGACGATGGAACTGAGCGATGTGCTTGCGGCGATGGAAGAGGTGTAGCCGCGCCTACACGCGAGCCTTGCGCGCCAGCACCTGATCAGGCAGTTACGATGGGAGGCGTTGGTCGAGTGACGTCCTTGAGCGTCCTGTAACAGTGGCTGGGGAAGGCGACTGGTTACAAGGGAGGCTCGATGACAACGCACGTGCAAGCGAAGGCTGCGAACTCCACCGTCCGTGAAGTTGCTGCGGCGCGCGGAGTGGTGTTCATACACGCCTGCCCCAAAGCAGTCAGCCCCCATCTGGAGTGGGCTCTGAGCAGCGTCTTTGGCACCAGTGTGCACATGGACTGGAACGAGCAGCCGATCGCGCCGAGCATGGTGCGAGCAGAGCTCCTATGGCAGGGGCCGCTTGGCATGGGCGCCCAGATCGCCAGTGCCTTGCTCGCCTTTGGCCAGGTCCGCTATGAAGTCACCGAGGACGCCAATGGTCACCGCGCTGGCGAGCGATTCGCCGCCACGCCAACACTTGGGCTGTTTCGTGCCGACATCGGCGAGCATGGAGATGTCATGGTCGCCGAAGAGCGTCTGCGCACTGCACTGACTCAAGCAGCGGTGACAGGCGATGGTCTGGCCGAGGAGATCGCGCGTTTGATTGGCGCTCCTTGGGATGAGGAACTCGAGCCGTTCAGATGTGCCCATGAGGGCTCAACTGTCCGAGTTCTCCACGACGTCATTTAGCGCTGATGGCGCGCGCATCACGATGCTTGCCGGGATGAGCAAGAAGGGCATCCACGAGGCAACTTCCTGCGAGAAAGCAGAAACCAGCGCGATCAGTATGAACAGCGCCGCGAATACCAGCCCGCGGTACTGACCTCGATCTCCAGATTCAGCAAGTGCCGCACGAGCTTTTGGCTCAAGCAGGGCAGGGGTATGACGGGCGTGCCAGGCGATGAGAAAAGCCAATGTGCTGATGACAGCCAAAGTTCCCCAGTACAGGACACTCGTGCCGCCACCGTGCTCCATGGTGTCCCCATTGCCCCAGCCGAATTCTTCGCCGTACATCGAACTTGGCCATGGCAGGAAGGCGATACCTGCCAGCCAGAGCAGGTTCAGCCAGAAGGTCAGGCCGTCGAAGCCTCGAAGCTGGTTGAGTACTCGATTGTGCGCGAGCCACATGATGCCCACGACCAAGAACGTGAAGAAGAAGGTGAAGATCTGCCCGCTGTTGTCGGCGATGATCATCCAGACCGTGGACTCGCCCTCGCGAGGCTGAATGTCCACGATCGCCAACACCAGGACAGTGATCGCCACGGCGACGACTGCATCGCTGAAGTTGATCAGTCGTTCGAAGTCGCGACCTGTGTGAATCTCTCTGAGCCCACGATGAGGAAGCAGCACCCGCCGCACGCTAGCAGGAAGTGGCTGGATTACAGGCTGGTGAAGACCAGCGCAACATCGTGCCCGCCGAAGCCGAAGGAGTTGTTCAACGCTGCGATATCGCCAGCAGGCAGGGTCACGGGCTCGTTGCGCGTCACATTGAGCTGGATCGCAGGATCGAAGTTGAAGATGTTGGGTGTCGGCGGGGCGAGGCGATCGCGTAAAGCCAAGATCGAGAAGATCGACTCCACTGCGCCCGCTCCACCGAGTAGGTGCCCGGTCATCGACTTGGTTGCCGAGACGATCGCCTGATCGATATTGCTGCCGAGCGCCGCACGCAAGGCGATCGATTCTGCGAAGTCGCCAAGTGCGGTGGAGGTGGCGTGGGCATTGACGTGCACGATGCTGGATGTCTGGAGTCCGGCATCCTGGATCGCCTCGCGCATTGCGCGTGTTGCACCAGTGCCTTCTGGATCTGGCTGGGCAATGTGATGACCGTCTGAAGTCAGGCCAGCGCCGCCGTAGCGTCCGTAGATGCGGGCGCCGCGTGCCAGTGCAAACTCTTCTTCCTCAAGAATCAGGATGCCGGCGCCTTCAGCCATGACAAAGCCGTCGCGGTCAAGGTCATAGGGCCGCGAAGCCGTATTGGGATCGTCATTGCGAGTGGAGAGCGCTCTCATGGCCGCGAAGCCGGCCATCGTGACGGTATTGATGCAAGCCTCGGTTCCGCCAGTGACCACGACATCGGCGCGGCCAGTTTGAATCATCCGAGCTGCGTAGGAAATTGCCTCCGCACCAGAAGCGCATGCGCTGACAGGCGTGTGCACTCCTGCGCGTGCCCCCACTTCCAGTCCGACCATGGCCGCCGGCCCATTGGGCATGATCATGGTGACCATGTGTGGCGATACCCGTAGCGGTCCCTTTTCCTTGATCGTCTCGTAGGCAGAGATCAGCGAATTGACGCCGCCGATTCCTGATGCCACGACTGCTCCGAGACGTACGGGATCAACCTGCGGTGAGCCAGCATCGGACCATGCCTCACGTGTGGCGATCAGGGCGCACTGCTCAGAGCGGTCCATGCGGCGCACTTCTACCCGAGTAAGGACATCCTCTGGATCCACCATCATCAATCCGGCAATCTTCGCGGGCTGATCTGGGTGCCAGTCGGGACCCATCATGGAGATGGCTGGTTGCCCAGCCAATACCCGAGCCCATGTTGATGCGACGTCGCCACCAAGGGGCGTGGTCATGCCGATGCCGGTCACAACAACATTGCGAGTCATAGCGTTTCTCCTGTATTCAGAAAATGAAGCACGGTAGTTCGATCAGCGGGGCCACGTGCAGTGACCCCGCTGAAGAAGAGTTCTAGACGTTGGCGCTGATGTACGTCACTGCGTCGCCGACTGTCTTGAGGTTCTTGACCTCGCTGTCAGGGATCTTCACGCCCCACTTGTCTTCACATGCCATGACAACCTCAACCATGGACAGTGAGTCCACATCAAGGTCATCGACGAAGGATTTGTCCGCCTGGACGTCCTCGACGGGTACACCGGCAACCTCGTTCACAATCGCAGCCAAGCCGGCCAGGATGTCCTCACTCATGACTTTCCTTTCGTGTTCGTAATTTGTGTTTGGGTGGGAGGAATTAGGGGAGGGTGACAACCTGCGCTGCGTAGGCCAAGCCGGCACCGAAGCCGATGATGAGCGCTGTGCCGCCGCTCTTGGCCTCGCCTTCATCGAACAGGCGTGACATGGCCAGCGGGATTGATGCAGCCGATGTATTGCCCTGAGTGATGATGTCGCGTGCCACAGCCACGTGATCGGGCAACTTCAATGCACGGATCAAGGCGTCAGTGATGCGGTTGTTGGCTTGGTGAGCGATGAAGACATCGAGGTCGTCTGCCGTGAGTCCAGCGGCGTCCAATGCCTCTTGCGCCAGTTGGGCCATGACAGTGATTGCCCAGCGGAAGACGGTCTGGCCCTGCATGTAGAGCTTGGGCACGTTATTGATCGGGTCCTTGCGCTGCTCCAAGAATGAAGGTGCAATGCCGAGGGCATCGATCATGGTGCCGTCAGCGCCCCACATGGTAGGGCCAATGGCCGGAACCTCGGATGGTCCAATGACCACGGCTCCGGCTCCGTCGGCGAACAGAAAGGCCAAAGTGCGGTCGTAGTGGTCAAACCAGTCTGTCAACTTCTCCGCGCCGATGACGATCGCGTACTTGGCGTTGCCGCCGCGCACGACGTCACTTGCCATGCCGACCCCGTAGCAAAAGCCCGCGCAGGCGCTGGAAATGTCGGTGGCCGCTGCAGAAGTGGCATTGATCCGTACAGCGATCTGCGTTGCGGCTGAGGGTGTGAGAAAGGGATAGGTGCAACTGGCGACCAGTACCAGGCCCACTTCGTCAGGGTCGATGCCAGCCTTGTGGATAGCGTCATTGGCCGCAGCGACCGCCATGTCGATGACACTCTCGTCTTCGGCCGCGTAGCGACGTTCGGTGATGCCAGACCGCTCTTGAATCCACTCGTCGGTTGAATCAATGCGCGTGCAGATCTCAGCATTGGTGACAACACGCTCTGGTCGGTATGCGCCCACGGACATGATGCGCGCATACTTCGGGCCCTGTGGAACGGTGATGATGCCGGTCATTCGTCAACCCTTCCAGCGTGCTCAGTGATGAGTGATCGGGCAGCTTCCAGATCGTCAGGGCTCTTCAGCGCCACGGTCGCAACACCAGGCATTGCTCGCTTTGCAAGCCCGACCAAGGTTCCGGCCGGCGCAAGTTCAAGAACGGCCGAGACACCGATCGAAGTCATCATCTCCATGCACAGATCCCAACGGACCGGATTGCTGACCTGAACGATGAGGCGATTGAGTGCCGCACCGCCATCAGCTACCGCACTGCCGTCGGCATTGGACAACAGGATGGTTGTTGGATCAGCTGGCGTTATCGAGGTGGCAAATGCTCCAAGTGGGCCAACTGCTGAGTGCATATGGAGCGTGTGAAAGGCACCCGCAACATCAAGGGGGCGCACGCGCCCGCCCTCTGGCGGATCGGCAGCGAAAGCAGCGAGCTGGTCCAAAGTTCCGGCAACCACGATCTGGCCGGCGCCGTTCATATTTGCCGGCGTCAATCCGTGTTCTTCAGCCTTGGCAACCACGATGGCAGCATCGCCACCGAGCACCGCGCTCATGCCAGTTGCAGCGAGGGTGGCTGCTTGTGCCATGCGTGTCCCGCGCTCGCTGACGAAACTCATCGCATCCGCTTCGGTCAGGACACCGGCAATGACGGCTGAGGCGACTTCGCCGACCGAATGGCCGGCCGCAAGGTCGGGTGCAGGGCTACCAAGAGCGCCCCACGACAACAGGCTGGATGCCACGATCAGGGGCTGGGCAACGGAAGTGTCGCGAATCTGATCGGCATCTGATGTGGTGCCGTGCGCGGCCAGATCTAGACCGGCAGCAGCGGAGAGCAGATCCAGATGCGCAGCAGCGCCGGGGAGTTCGAGCCAGGGGCTCAGCATGCCCGGGGTCTGGGCTCCCTGGCCGGGAGCAAGAATCGCGAGCACCTGCTAAGCCTGTCTGGCGGGGGGCCATGAGTGCGAGGTTGCAGCCGCCAATGTCATAGCGCAAAACTTAGAGGGTTCCCACAAAGAAATGTGGAGATGGGCGGCTAATAGCCGTCCAATTCCATTGATTCCTGATGAAACCAACTATTGCTGTGCTCTGCCAAGGGTGAGTGCGATCCGCAGTGAGTAGGCGTCACGAGGGTCTTGAGCAGACAGCCCGGTCAGTTCAGTCACCCGCCGGAGGCGATATCGGACGGTATTGGGATGGACAAACAATTGCCGGGCGGTGGCCTCCAATGAAGGACTTTCCTCCAGGAAGCAGGCCACGGTCTGCAGCAGGGTCGGTTCAGCTGCCAAGACCAGGTAGACCCCTTTGATCAGCTCGTCGTGGGCATCAGTATCGCCGGATAACGCTCGTTCGGGGAGCAAGTCGTGGGTGGAGACCGGTCGCGGAGCTTGGGGCCAGGCATGCGCCAAGCGCAGGGACTGCATGGTGATGCGCGCGGCGGCCGGCACTTGGTCCAGTCCGACAAGCTCATCGCTGGTCACCACCGGGCCAGGACCGAAGTGCGCAGTGAGCACTCGTGCGGTCCGGGCAGTCGCGCTGACCCTTCCGATGATCGCCAGCATGGTTGAGCCGTGGATGCCAGTCAGCAGATCCACCCCATGGTTGCTGGCAGCACGGCGTAGCACTGTGAGTGCGAGTTCTGGTTCGCCCAATGGCGGTGAGCCGGCGATCAGCATTACTGAGCCCTGACCAGACCAGCCGAGCGCACTGACACGACTGAGCACCGTGCTGTCCAGATCCCCCCGGACGAATGCATCCACGACGAGTGCTTCGACTCGGGCATCCCACGCACCACGGGCTTCTGCAGCGCGGGCGTAGACGCCTGCGGCGGAAAAGGCGATCTCGCGGGAGTATCGAAGTACAGCCTCGCGCAGCGGAATTCGGGTCTGCTCATCGGCGATGCCTTCAATGGCCTCTTCGACAACGTCGATCGTGGTGCGTACCAATGACACGGTCTGCTCCAGTGAAATCACTCGCGCCAGTTCGCGCGGCGCCGAGCCGAAGACCCCGGCAGTGATTTCGGCTACCCGTTCTGGCTGTTCGTACCAGTCAACAAATGCCGTGATGCCGGCCTGGGCGACCATGCTGACCCACGAACGCTCCTTGGCACCCAGATCGCGGTACCAGGGAAACTCAGTCTCCATGCGCCGGGTCGCCGCAGTGGTGAGTTCACTGGTTGACCGCACCAATTGAAGTGGAAGCGGAATTGCCTTCACATCAGCCGGTGCTCGTGCCGATGAGCGAACCGACGACGAAAGTGACAGCGGCTGCACCAGCCCCCCACATCAATTGACGCAGAGCACTGAAGGTCACGCCGCGGCCGGAAAGCCGACCCACAATTCCGCCGACGACGAGCAGGGAGATTGTCGACAAGATGATGGTCAGCCACAGGGCCAAGGTGCCGGATGTAATGAGGTAGGGCAACACCGGCACGAAGGCTCCGATTGTGAAGGCTGTGAAGCTGAAGACAGCTACGCGCACGGGCGCTCCAAGTTCATCGGGATTGAGTCCCAACTCCTCGCGGACCAAGGTGTCGAGCGCCTTCTTGGGATCCTGCATGATGCTGGCAGCAGTTGCCTCTGCGACATCTCGCGGAACTCCCTTGGCACGGTAGATGAGCTCCAGTTCCTTCTGCTCTTCCTCAGGCTTGGTGGCAATCTCCATCGCCTCGCGATCAATCTCCCGACGGAACAGATCCCGCTGGCTGGCAACGCTGACGTATTCACCCGCTGCCATTGAGAAGGCTCCAGCGAGCAAGCCGGCAAAGCCCGCGAACAAGATCGTTCTGCTGTCGGGATTGGCACCGGCAAATCCCATGACCAGCGCAGTATTTGAGACAAGACCATCGCTGATGCCGAACACGGCGGCCCGAGCGCTGCCAGAATTGTCACCGCGATGCCAGGGTTCCATGTTGTCGGGCCCTGGAGCGCGCAGTGCTCCGCGAATCGGTAGGACCGGGCCATCGGAGCGCATCCGCTGGAACGCCTCCATGTGCCAGGCCTCTTCGCGCACCATGGAGTCGGGAGCCTCGGGTTCATCGTCGTACAGCGACGTGGCCTCAGACTCGGCCTGCTCAAGATGGGCGAGCACATGGTCGACACCGAGAGCGTTCGCGCGCGCAACGAGTGCGGCGTCGTCGGCGTGCATCGAGGTGGGCGGTTCAGGCACTTCAATACCTGCCTGAGTCAGTTTCGCAATCCAGTGCCTGGCATGTCGATCCTCGATGTCTGCCAGTTCATACAGCGCCTCTTGCCGCTCGCCATCCAAAGTATCGGCCAGAGATCGATACAGCAAAGCGGCCTTGCGTTCCTCCTCGAGGTAACGCAGGAATCGCTTGGGATCGTTCGCCACCTCAGCCTGAGCCTTCTGTGTTTCCGGCGGAGGCGGCACCTGGATCATGCAGTTGGTAGCGCACGATCGCCTCGGCAACACGAGCTCGATCGAAGTCGTGGTGCTTGCTCAGCATGCTGAGTGATTGCACGACGATGGATTCGGCATCAACAAGGAAGTGACGACGCAATGCACCGCGCGTGTCGGACATCCCCCAGCCATCGGTGCCCAGTGACACGAATGGCTGGTCGACCCATTCACGAATCTGATCCTGCACTGCGCGCATGTAGTCCGACACTGCGATGACCGGGCCCGGACGGCCGGCCAGTCTTTGCGTCACATAGGCGGTGCGTGCCTCACCTTCTGGGTTCAGCAGATTGTGACGATCCACTGCCAGACCGTCGCGACGCAACTCATTCCATGAGGTGACCGACCAGACATCGGCCTGAACCCCCCATTCCTCGCGCAGGAGATCGCTTGCGCGCAGCGCCCAGGGCACGCCAACTCCGCTTGCGAGAAGTTGCACGCGAGGACCTTCGCCGCTTGCCTCGCGCAGCAAGTGCATGCCTCGCAAAATGCCATCGACGTCCACATCTTCTGGTTCGGCTGGCTGCTGGTAGGGCTCGTTGTAGATCGTCAAGTAGTAGTAGATGTTCTCGGGATTCTCGCCATACATTCGACGCAGTCCATCGCGGAAGATGTGGGCAATCTCGTAGGAGTAGGCCGCGTCATAGGCAACGACACCTGGGTTGGTGCTTGCCAGTAGGAGTGAGTGACCGTCTTGGTGCTGGAGGCCTTCACCATTCAAGGTAGTGCGACCAGCCGTGGCGCCGAGAACAAAGCCGCGAGCCATCTGATCCATCGCCGCCCAGAAGGCATCACCTGTGCGCTGGAATCCGAACATTGAATAGAAGATGTAGATCGGGATCATCGGCTGACCATGCGTGGCGTAGGAGGTGCCGACTGCGGTGAACGAAGCAGTGGACCCAGCTTCGTTGATGCCTTCATGCAGGATCTGTCCGGTCACCGACTCCTTGTAGGACAGCACAAGATCGCGGTCAACGGACATGTACTGCTGACCGTGAGGGGAGTAGATCTTGGCGGTCGGGAAAAGAGAATCCATGCCAAAGGTGCGGGCTTCGTCAGGGATGATTGGCACGAATCGATGCCCGATGTTGGGATCCTTCATGAGGTCCTTGAGCAGGCGCACGAAGGCCATGGTCGTTGCGACTTCTTGATTGCCCGAGCCGCGCTTGGCTACCTCATAGGACGATAGCGGGGGCAGGACAAGCGGTTCATTCACAACTCTGCGCGCGGGAACTGGACCGCCGAGCCGACGGCGCGCGTGCTGCACATATTGCACCGCCTCGTCGTCTGGGCCGGGGTGGTAGTACGGCGGGAGATAGGGATCCATCTCACTGTCCGGAATCGGAATCTGCATCCGGTCGCGGAAACTCAGGAGATCCTCGAGGGTGAGCTTCTTCATCTGGTGAGTTGAGTTGCGGCCCTCGAAATGCGAGCCAAGCGACCAACCCTTCACCGTCTTGGCAAGGATCACGGTGGGCTGGCCCTTGACCTGCATTGCGGCGTTGTATGCCGCGTACATCTTGCGATAGTCGTGACCGCCGCGACGCAAGGCCCAGATATCGTCGTCGCTCCAGGTCTCTACCAGTTTGGCGGTACGTGGATCGCGTCCAAAGAAGTGCTCGCGAACAAAGGCGCCATCTTCTGCCTTGAAGGTCTGGAAATCACCGTCGACGGTGTTGTTCATCAAGTTGACAAGTGCACCTTCGCGGTCGGCGGCAAGCAGCTCGTCCCACTTGCGACCCCACACCACCTTCAGGACATTCCAGCCGGCTCCTCGGAACAGGCTCTCCAGCTCCTGGATGATCTTGCCGTTTCCGCGCACGGGTCCGTCGAGGCGTTGCAGATTGCAGTTGACCACGAAGGTGAGGTTGTCGAGTTCTTCGCGGGCCGCCAGAGTCAGCGCGCCGACTGCGTCGACTTCATCCATCTCGCCATCGCCGAGGAAGGCCCACACATGCTGATCTGATGTGTCTTTGATTCCACGATGGGCGAGGTACTTGTTGTACCGGGCCTGGTAGATCGCATTGAGCGGGCCGATCCCCATCGAGACCGTTGGGAACTGCCAGAAGTCGGGCATGAGACGTGGGTGTGGGTATGACGGCAGCCCGGGGCCAGAGGCCTCCTGTCGGAAACCGTCGAGCTGAGTCGCCGTCAGTCGACCTTCGAGGAAGGCCCGCGCATAGATGCCCGGGGAGGCGTGGCCTTGGAAGAAGACCTGGTCGCCGCCGCCGCTGTGATCAGGGCCGCGGAAGAAGTGATTGAAACCGACTTCGATCAGCGTGGCGCTTGAGGCGTAACTGGAGATATGCCCGCCGACTCCAACTCCAGGTCGTTGGGCGCGATGCACCATGATCGCGGCGTTCCACCGGATGATCTGACGAATGCGGTGTTCTATTGATTCGTCACCAGGGAACGTTGGCTCCTGTTCAGGAGGAATGCTGTTGATGTAGTCGGTGCTGCGCAGGCTTGGCACACCGACGTTGCGTTCAGCGGCTCTTCGCAACAGCGAGAGCATGATGTACCGAGCTCGGTTGTTGCCGCTATTGATGACGAGATTGTCGAAGGAGTCGATCCATTCGCCAGTTTCCTCGGCGTCAATGTCGACGTATTGAGTCGGAAGCCCTCCGGAAAGGAGTGCTTCGCGGTCACGTGCGGGTGTCATTTGGTCGGACCCTTCGCTTGGTCGGATTCCGGGATCGCCGGGTTGCCGAGTGACGGTGGTGTGCCGACCATCATCCTTGCGCACCGTGCTAGGGCGGGTGGATTTGGGGGAGATTCCAGAGATCTTTGGCGCTCCCACTTGCCATTCTGCCCCGGGTCCGGTGAACTAGCGGCGCATGAGCAGGCCGAGGCCTGAAGTGAAGAGGAATGGAGAGGCTTGGTGGCCGCGGATCAGGACGGGGCACGGCAACGTGCGGTCCGTCTGGGGATTGAAGTTGGCATGACCGTTCAGGAGATCGGATTCGACGATGATGTCGATCTGGATCTGCGCACATCGATTGAGGCGCTCATCGACGATGAGCTCGTCGATGAGGACTTTGATGACGTGGTCGATGTCGTGCTCATGTGGTGGCGTGACGAGGATGGCGACCTCATCGATGCATTGATGGATGCCATCCACCCCCTCACCGATCACGGGGTCGTGTGGCTGATGACGCCCAAGCCCGGTCGAGCGGGACATATTGAGCCCGAAGACATCGCTGACGCAGCTCCGACGGCTGGCTTGCAGCAGACGAGCACCATCAGCGCCGGCTCCAACTGGCAGGGCACTCGACTGGTTGCTCCGCGCGCCAAGCGATAGATCGCGTCTCGCAATGCCATCCATTGGTCTTGCAATTGGCGTTCAGGCACCCGATTTCCAACTCCCGGATCATCGCGGGGGCAAAGTGCGTCTGCAGGACTTGCGTGAGCAGCGGGCGGTGTTGTTGGTGTTCTTTCCCTTTGCCTTCACAGAGGTATGCTCCAGCGAATTCAGGGCGCTCCAGTCCAAGGTCAAGGCATTTGAGCACCGCGGGGTGACAGTGCTCGGGATCTCCTGTGACAGTCCGTATGCGCTCGCCGAGTTCGCCACCCGCGAGCAGCTCACCCTCGACTTGCTCAGTGACTTCTGGCCACATGGAGCTGTGTGTCGCGAATACGGAGTCCTACTTGATGACAAGGGTTTTGCGATGCGGGGTAGCTTTCTAGTCAATCGCAAAGGCAACATCGTCTGGTCGCTGCTGAACGGGCCGGCCGATGAACGTGATCCGCGCGAGTACGAAAATGCAATTGCAAGGCTCGGGTAAGTCACGCAAATGACATATTGGTCGGACATACTGGCGGTGTGAGTGAGCAGACAGCAGAAGTCAGTGATCGGCGTGGTTCGGCGCAGCCCAAGGTGCGTTGCCTGATCGTGATCGGAACTCGACCAGAAGCAATCAAGCTCGTGCCGATTCTGATCGCGCTTCGCAAGTCCAAGCTCATTGAGCCCTACGTCGTGACGACAGGGCAGCATCGGGATCTCGTGGATCCCGTGCTGGCTCTCGCGGGTGTCACCCCGCATGCGGACCTGGCGATCGGCATGCCGGGTCAGACGATCAATGACGTCTGTGTTGCCACGATCAAGGGCATCGATGACCTGCTGGGAGATTTCAGGGGAGGCCGGGCCGAGCGTCGCTCTCGTCCTCGTATGGGCCTGGCTTCTGAGGCAGGCGAGCGACAGTTTCCCGGCTTCGTGGTCGTGCACGGGGATACCAGTTCGGCGTTTGCTGCCGGTCTGGCTTCCATCCAGGCCCGACTACCCGTCGTGCACCTTGAGGCAGGACTGCGCACAGGCAACCGCAACTCGCCATTTCCCGAAGAGCTCAACCGCACCCTCCTCAGCTGCATCGCTTCGCTGCACTTGTCACCCACGAGCAAGAACCGCGATGCGCTGGTCCGGGAGGGAGTCAATCCGGACACCGTGTTCGTCACAGGCAACACCGGTATCGATGCCCTCAAGTGGGCGGCGTCCCTGGACCTGCCTTGGCCAGACGCCCGGCTCGAAGGTCTCGAAGACGGACGCGGGCTCGTGCTGGTCACGGCGCATCGACGCGAGAGCTGGGGGGCGGGTCTTCAGGGCATCGCCGAAGGCGTGCGACGGATCGCAGTCGCCCGGCCGGACATCACCATCGTGCTTCCACTGCATCCGAATCCCAGAGTGCGTGCCTACGTGCAGCCGCCGTTGGAGAACCTGCCCAATGTGGTGCTGTCCGATGCCCTCGACTATGTGACCTTTGCTCGGCTCTTGAAACTGGCCAAGCTGGCCATCACCGACTCCGGTGGAATACAGGAGGAGGGTCCAAGCGTCGGCACACCCGTGCTGGTGTGTCGTGACACCACTGAGCGCGCAGAGGGCGTGGTTGCCGGAACCCTGCGCATGGTGGGCACCAATCCCGATGTGATCGCCGCCGAGGCCTTGGAGCTGCTCAACAATCCGGTTGCATACGCAAAGATGCAAGGAGCACAGAATCCATTCGGCGATGGCTTCGCATCGGAGCGTATCGTGCAGGCTTTTGAGCACTTGATCTTCAATGCCCCTGCGCCCCAGCAGTTCGGCCCTCCGTTCAATCGCGATTCGGTGTTGGCCGATGCTGGATACGCGTTTGAATCCAGTGATCTGGATTCCTCGAGTGATCGCATCTGATGACCGTGCGTTCAAGGAGTTCTGTCGGGTTGGTGCGTCGAAGCAGTTCCCTGGTCATTGCGCTGAGTTTGCTGTTCGGCACGTCCGGCGCGGTCTGGGCCGCGAACGACGCACCGGCGGGCGCGGCCGTTGCAAGCACCGGACTTCCGTACGTACTCAGTGTCAAAGGAGGCGGCGGGTCTTCGAGTGTCGCGGTGACTCTGCCAGACAGTGCAACACCGATTGTTTTCGAAGCAAACGTCCGCAGCACCTTTACTTATGACGGGACGATCGTCGTCACCATCAACGGGCGACGGATAGCGCAGGTTCCTGCGCGAACTGGTGGCCCGATACGTGCGGTAGCGAACGCGGACGACGTTGACAAAGGACTCGTCGTGATCGGCATGTATGTGCAATTGGACCCACAAGCCGACTGCTTTGTTGACAGCACCTCAACAGCAACACTTGCCAACGCGCGCCTGACCTATTCGCATCCGGTGACTCCGCCATCAACGATCGGGACCTTCCTGTCGCCAGGACTCACGAAGTTGACGGTGCAAGTGGGCACGAAGGCGACTGTGGCCGAACAGCAGGCTGCTCTGGATGCCGTGGCTTCGCTCGTGCACATCTATCCAGTACCGACCATTGTGAAATTGCTCGTGTCTGACGATGCGCCTGACGATGATTTCCTTAATCGCACGGTGATGGTGCAAGCAGTCACAGATACCAGTACGACTGGAGGCTCAAGCCAGTCGCCTGCCACAACTTCGGGAGGCACTCTTGAGGTGCGATCCGACGGTTCGCTTTATCTGACTGGGCCGCCAGACACCTTGGCGAGCACCGCCTTCGCGCTGGCCGATCCGGCATTGTCGCTATTCGAAGGCAGGAAGCTTGAGAATGTGGCCGGAACCCCTGATTGGGCACCGGCCACCGGCAAGACATCACTTGCCGACCTCGGTGCGTCCAATCTCTCGATGACCGGTGTTGGCACCTTGCAAAGCGTGATCGCAATCGATCAGCCGGCCTTTGGGCAGTCCCTGTCCGCCGTGCAGATCAACCTTGCCGGAGTGATCACACCGCTGCCGGAGGGCGCATCAGGCCGCATTGACTTCACCTGGAACGGCACGCTCATTGACTCGATTGGCATGTCGAGCAAGACCGCCCTCACTCCGCAGATCAACATCTCAGCGGAACAGCTACGACGCAACAATCAACTGGGGATCCAGTTGTCATACGTGCCGACGTCAGGCGAGTGCACCCCGCAGCCACTGTCCGCTCGTCTGGACATCGATACTGCGCAGAGCTTTGTGATCCCGACCTCCGGTGACTCGGTGCCACCTGGCTTTGAGCGCTTCCCGCAGGTTCTCGGATCCACTATTCCGATTGGCATCGGCACGGCAGGCGATCCAGCCTCACTACTACAGCAAGCCGGAGACCTGGTCGCTGCGCTGGAGTCCGCTACGCCTGAGCAACTGGCGGTCAATCTGATGTCGGCCGATGAATTCAAGGCGGCTGGGCTCGCCGGTGTACTGCTCGGTGCGAGTGCTGCTGATACGGACACGCTCGGCGCTCCGCTGACGATCAACGATCTGATCTCTGTCGGCGACCCGGCGCCGCGATTCTCAGCTGCGCTTCCTGGACCTCTTGCGTTGGCACAGGCCTTCTACAGCAATAAGCGTGACGTCGTCATTCTCGGCCCGATTCCCACCGATCTGACTTCAAGTGCGGGTCAAGCTGCATTGCTGCTCAATGTGCAGTTTGCTGATCAGATCGCTACCGGAATTGGTCGATGGGCGCAGTTGACCGGGCAGGTGGTGTCCATGGGCGCCACCGGACAGCTGCAGGAGATCGCGCTACCAGCAGAGCCAGACTCAACAACCAGTACACGAAGCTTCCTGATCGTCGGGATCATCGCATCGGCGTTTCTCGTCATTGGGCTCATCATCTGGAGTCGCAGCAAACCGCGTGACCCTGCACCTGAGGTGCCTGGCGCCTCTACCACGGGCTAGGAATGTGCCGTGGTTGTGCTGACCTGGATTGTGTGGCTTGGGTATTACATTGCCATCTTCAGTGTGCTCCTGGGTGCCGCGTGGACGGTCGTGCTCTACTCATCCGGCACGGGTTACATCCGCCATTGGCGCAACCGCCCGCAAGGAGATGAGAGCGCATACCTGTGGGCGTTCATGGTGCCGGCGCTGAATGAAGCGGTCACGATTGCGGACAGCGTTGCCCGGCTGAGGGCAGTTGAGGCGACGAACAAGATCATTATCGTCATCAATGATGGATCTGATGACAACACCGGCGAGGTACTTGAACAGATCGCAGGTGATGACCTCATCGTGCACACCCGCGTGGCTCCCAACGCCCGCAAAGGCAAGGCCGCTGCGCTCGATGACGCGTACCAATTCCTGCTTCATGACTTGTTGAGCAGCCAGAGATACGGGCACTGGACGCCTGAGCAGGTCATCGTTGGCATTGTTGATGCCGATGGCCGGCTGGCGACAACTGCACCGGCATATGTGGGCCGACATTTCGACAATCCTCGTGTCGGCGGCGTGCAGGTCAATGTGCGCATCTATAACCGCTCGAGTTTCCTCACCCGCATGCAGCAATTGGAATTCGAGGTGTTTGGCGGGCTGTATCAGGCAGGCCGATCACGCTGGGGTGCAGCGTTCATGGGCGGCAATGGACAGTTCAATCGGCTCGCCGCGCTTGAGTCAGTTGCCAACGATGCAGGACCCTGGTCTGACTACCTGACAGAAGATCAGGAACTTGGCCTGAGATTGCTCTCGCGCGGTTGGTTCGGGGAGCAGGAAGCTTTCACGCAGGTTGATCAGCAAGGACTCAATAGTCTGAAGCGGCTCTACAAGCAACGCACGCGATGGATGCAGGGCAATTTGCAGGTGGTGGGAAGCCTGCGCAGGCTCAACGCACATCACCTGCTTGGGATTCGGCGAGTAGACGCACTGATCAGCTTGTTGCTGCCGGTGCTCACCTTGGTCGTCGGTGTCGCGGTGATTTCCGGCCTGATCCTGTGGGTCGGTTTTGGATTCCCATTTCTGCCGGTGAGTAATCTGTGGCTGACCGTGGTGATGGTGATGCTCGCGCTGGGGCCGGTGAGTCTGGGCGTGCTCGTGCTTGCTCGCGGTCGGGGTTGGCGTGGAGTTCTTGCCAGTCTGATGGCCTTCGCGCCGTACATGATCTACATCTGGGTGATGTGGCCGGTGGCCTTCATGGGCTTCTACCGATTGCTGCGCGGGCAACAGGGATGGGTGAAGACTGCTCGTGAGCCGCTGGCCAAATAGCCAGACTCGGACGGAAGCCTTGTGGATCCGTCTGCGTAGTTTCGATCCAATGTCCGAGGACATCGGATCCGTGGGCGATGAGGTGTCTGAGTTCTTGACATTCAGGACGGGTGTCTCCAGACATAGAGGACGTTCTTGGTGGGGGTCCTGTTATGTCGTTGGCACGTGTGGTGGTAGCCGCTGTTGTGGTTGAGGGTCGTTCGAAGGCGTCGGTGGCTCG
>JAUXVJ010000027.1 GCA_030684515.1 Actinomycetota bacterium | reverse complement strand
CACTGGAGGAGCAGCCGGCAAGGCCGATGCCGATGGTGGCGAGGGCGGCGATGGACAGGGCGAGGGCACGGGTACGCATACCCCCTAGGGTATACCATCCACCCCGGAACTCCTGCGCCGAGTGGTGGGTTGCAGTTTCGGTCCCACAGCATTGATGAGCCAAGCCGGCATCGGCGGACACCGGGCCGGATCAGAGTTGCAGTTGCCCCCGCACCAGGCTCTCGGCGCTGTGTCCGGCGTTGCCATCAAAGTGCTCCAGTGACACATCCACCAGCGGGAATTCGGCGACGCTCATACCGGCGGGCAGGTGGAGGGTGGCCTGCTGGCCCGGGCTGACTGTGCCGATGGCGACCATCGTCTTGGCGTCGGGTGTTGCCATCCAGACTTCGTAGTAGCTGTCGGCCTTTGCCGGCAGATCTGGGATGTCGACCGTCAGCACGGATCCATCGGGCCCGTTCTCGACTCGGGCAGTGCCCGTCAGGCCGGAGTCGGCGATAGGCGCCAACTCCGTACTTGCTACCAGTTCCTGGGTCTGGGGTGCGTTGATAACGCTTGCCGTCACCACCCCGCCCGCGATCACGCCGACCATTGCCGCAGCGGCAACGAGCAGCCAGGTCCGTGGTGTGCGCGACCTACGCTCGCTCGCTAGGTCGATCACTGGGGCCGTCGTTGCAAGCTCGTGCTGGATCGCCGACCAGACGCTTGAGGCAGGGGCTATCAGCTCCTCGTCGGACCCGATGGAGCGAGCAATCGCAACTGTGCTGGTCAATTCGGCCAGCCGGCTTGCACACAGTGTGCAGGACTGCAGGTGCTGGGCATCGGATGTGTCGACTTGCTCGCCGAGCGCCAACAGCGCCAGCACTTCGTCGTCAACGTGCTCCACCGTCCACCTCCAACCGGACTCGCAGTCTGTCAAGGGATCGTCGGATATGGCTCTTGACCGTACCCAGGGGCAAGTCGAGTGCTGCGGCAATCTGTGCATGAGTGAGGTCCTGGAAGAACGCGAGTTCCATGATGCCCCGCTGCGGGTCGCCCAAGCGGGCGAGCTCATCGGCCAGCAGCAGGCGATCGATCAAGGCTCCGGTGCTCTCCACTGTCGGCTCCTCGCGCTCGGTGGCCGCAAGCGCCTGGACCTTTCGGGCATCGCGGCTGCTGCTCTCCCAGTGGTCAGCAATCCGGCGGCGGGTGATCGTCAGGAGCCAGCCGGCAAGCGAACCGCGGGATGCATCGAATCCCTGACGTCCTCGCCAGGCGCTGACGAAGACCGCCTGGGTGATGTCGGCCGCATCGGCCTGGCTTCCGGTTCCACGCAAGGCAATGGTGTTCACAAGTGGTGACCAACGCTGGTAGGCCTCGGCGAGCGCTTCGTCGTCACCGGCGGCAAATCGACCTGCGATCAGCTCATCAGCGTCGCTCGTCACGGGCCCCTCCCCGATGTCCAGTGCCCCACGGGCGCAGCGGTCGAGCACAGTATGCGTCATCGCGCCGCCACCTCCTTCGCCGATCCCGTGCGCCAGCCAGCCAGCCGGCCAGCAAGCCTGCTGCTACCTCCTCATCTCTCCAAGCCCCCTCCGTGGATGCAGGAAAAATACATTCATTGATCTGCATCCAAGCCGGGGTCGCCCGCCGAATCTGCTGTACTGCCACCCACGAGGGGTGGCCAAGGACAAAGGACTCGCCGATGAACCGCAACCGTCTCGCCCGCCGCACGGCCACGGCAGCAGCAGCCCTGATTTCGCTGGGGCTGGTGGCAGCAGCGCCGTCCGCGAATGCTGCTGAAGGCACGACCTCGCTTGCCACAGTGCTCACCAGTGGCAATCAAGGATTCGACAAGGACACCGCCGACTACGACGTGCTCACCGCCGCGATTCTCGCGGTGCTGAAGGCAAAGCCCGACTCTCCGGTCAAGGTGCTCACCGAGGGTGGTACTGCCCTGACTGCCTTCATCCCGACAGACAAGGCCTTCATGAACCTGGCGACCGCGCTGGGCGGCAAGAAGGTGACGACTGAGGCCGCTGCTTTCGCAACCGTGGCGGGCTTGGGCATCCCCACGGTTGAAAAGGTGCTTCAGTACCACGTCGTTCCTGGAAAGGCGATCATGGCCGCTGATGCGCTCAAGGCAAATGGCGCCAAGCTGAAGTCCGCATTGCCCGGCAAGACGATTGGCGTTGTGGTCGTGGAGACCCCGGCCAGCATCACGCTTGTGGACTACAACAAGAAGCTGCCCAACCCCAAGGTGATCCTGAGCAAGGTGGACATCAATGAGGGCAACATGCAGATTGCCCATGGCATCGACGCCGTACTGATGCCGACGAAGTAGCCAAACCGTTGACTGCAGCCCCCGTTCGCCTCACGCGAGCGGGGGCTGCAGGCGCGTCGAGTGATGCTTGGCGTCCCAATGGAGTTTCAGGGGAGTGGAGCGGGTGACGGGAATCGAACCCGCACTGTCAGCTTGGGAAGCTATTTGGTGCAGTCTAAATAACCCTTGCGATTAAAGGCAATTTCGGTGTGGCGGCTTGTTGGCGTGGGACCAGCGTGGGACTATTCGTGGCAAGAGATGGGCCTTTGGGGGTCATCGCGGTCACGAGGGGTCAATGGTGACGGACAAGCGCAGGACCTTTGGGCGCGTCGAAGAATTGCCCAGCGGGCGGTGGCGGGCCTATTTCAAGTCGGAGGGTCTTAGGCACAACGCTCCAGTGACATTTGCTACCAAGACCGATGCTCGCCTTTGGCTAGACACCGTGCGTACGGATATGACACGAGGCGCTTGGCGCGCCCCGCTTTCAACTAGGTACTCATTGGACGACTACGCAACTCAGTGGATTGCTCTCCGTCCCGATCTGAAGGAATCCACCCGAGACTTGTATTCCTCTACCTATCGGCTTCACATAGCACCGCTATTGGGCACGAAACGTCTGGACAAGCTCACGCCGGATCAGGTACGCAATTGGCACCAGCTGCTTGCAGCGGACTTGTCAGGGAAGCTGGGTGGCCAAGCTCGTTCGCGAACTGCAACTGCCCGTAATGGCTCGTCTACAGTCGCTCGGTCCTATCGGCTTCTCCACGCGATCATGCAAACGGCAGCTGAGGACGAGTTGATTCAGAGCAATCCCTGCCGGATTAAGGGAGCGGGTAATGCCTGGAGTGCAGAGCGCCCGACTCTGAATCTGCACGAAGTGCAGGCGCTGGCTGAGCGTGTCCCGCACCACTACGCCGCTCTTGTTCATCTGCTCGTATGGACAGGCGTGCGTATCGGCGAAGCAGCCGCAATGCAGAGGCGTGACCTTGATACGGCTAGTGACCGGCCCACACTCACGGTGAGGGAGCGGGCCTATCGCCTACAAAGCGGAGTCATCGACCTGGACTCGCCCAAGTCCAAAGCGGGCCGCCGGATCATTCCACTGCCCCCACATCTGGTGCCAGACATTGACGCTCATTTGAATCAATGGACAGGCGAGAGTCCATCGGCGCTTGTGTTCACCACATCAACAGGTGGTTCGATCATCAGCGGATATTCGCAGGTGTTCAATCGAGCTTTGAATCACATTGGCCGACCAGACGTGAGAGTTCACGACCTCAGACACACAGGGATGACTCTGGCGGCACAAGCTGGAGCGAGTGTTCCCGAACTCATGCGCCGCCTTGGCCAGTCCTCCACAACTGCGGCCGAGGGCTACTTGCACACGACAGCCGATCACGGTCGCGCCGTGGCAGAGCGCATGAGCGAACTCGCGGCCAAAAGCAATGTGATTCCAATCCGACGAGCGTCAGGAGAGACAGCATGAGTACACGGGCATGGCGAGTGCAGCGTCATGAAACCAAATCACTGGCATGGGCAGTCTTGGCCGCAAAGTTTGATCGGCGTGATGAGGATGCCTTGCATCTCATTCAGAGTCATCCCGACCCGGCGTTACTTGCTCTTGCGCTTGCAGATGTGGCAGCACTGGAAATCTCTTCGCGCACTATTCCTGAACCTGATGAGCAATGGACTCAGGATGGGATTCCACGGGTGGACAAGCATCCCCGTCTTGCCAACGAGATGCGGCTGTACGCGGCGGAATCTATGGGCACTTCAATCGAGCAGCAACTGATTCCCGACGAGGAACTAGACCCAGACGAGCGCTGAAGCCCTTGCAGGCCAATCAGAATTCAGCGTGGGGAGGCCACCATCGCTTATGGCAATTCACTCTGCCACGCCTCCAACACTTGATCTACTGCCATGCGTGTGTACTGGATTAGGTCGGATAGGGAAGTTGTAACTCCGAAGTTCTTGCCACTCTCTCCAGTAGCGCTTACCTGGAGCGTGTAGTCAAAATTGCCGGTAATGCGGGCTATCCGATTGGGCGCTGTCCGACAGCGAAGGAGCAGTCCGTCTGCATCTTCGGGAGCGAAGACCGTCATTTCCGGAGGTGTACTCCAATCGGGTGCGTCTTCGAAAACAACGGAACCCGCGTGCTTGGCCCCTGCCGATGCCAATCGCAACTTGAGCGCGACTCGATGCTTGTCCGTGTTGTTCCAATACGAAATTAGCCAGAGCGGGTGGTCGATGCCCTCAAGATTCTTGCCTCCGCTGTCCCGAAATGGTTGCAGGCCCTCGATTGCGGTCTTTACCGAATCAGGTAGCGCTCCAAATGATTGACGGAGCGCGGCATTCCAGGCCTTTGAGTCAAGGCAAATTGGAAATTGCAGGTTGCGATCGTTCTCTGACCAGGTTCCGAGTGACTGCGCCACCGATGCAACTAGGGAATTCAAGGCGCTTCGGAGTTGGTGAACAGCCTCACCGAATGCCAATCCCCACTGATCTAAGTCAGGGTCCGTGCGCACGACGAGAACGAGGTCCCAGGAGTACCGATCCTCTGCGATGGCGGGAACAAGATCGAAAGCATCAAGATTTCCCCACGCTTGAATCAGCTCCGACAGTGATTCACCGTGAGTCTCAACCCGCTTGAGACGAGCATTTAGCGCCTCTGAAGCCGCCCTAATAACTTCCGGAGCCTGATCGGCCAATGTCCCCATCTCCTGGTCTGATTAGAAGCGACACGCCGGAGACTCATGGCCTTGACGCCGGTATAAAATCCGGTATATTTTCCACCATGAAACCAGATGAAGCAGCTGAGGCGTTGGGCGACAAGTTTACTCACGCCTTGGTTGAGGCCGTCGGCATTACCCGCACTGACATGGATGAGTTCCGCGAAAAACTCCCAGGTTGGGCATCCGCCATGTCGAATCGCGGCATGGCCAATCTCATCTGGGAGCGCCTATGGACCAACATGTGTGCCCGCCTGGAAGGCCATCCTGAGTTCTACATCAAGATTTCTGGCGTGATCCACGAAATCCATGTGGGACTGAATGTCGTCACGCGACTCAAGCGCCACACGGCGGAGAACGCAATTCAGTCGTACCCCACGCAAGGTGCTCTTGAGTTCTATACGCAAGAGCAGGACCAGCTGCCCGGTCTGGAAAGCACGAGTCTTGCCGTTGGTTACCTGTGGGACCCCGAGTTGCGGATGATCGTTGCCCCGGTGGTGTCATTCAGAGATGGCAAAGACAATCCAATTTGGATGATGCGACTGGATGAGCCTGCTGCTGGCGTCGCGGCAATCTGGTCACCTGTTGAGCCCGCACTCCCTGGTGTCATCGTTGCTGGCGACGAGAACGAGGTCGGTAAGGAGACTGAGAGCGGAGCATGAACGGCGTCGGCGACATGATTGCGGTCGCACGAAAAGCCAATGGCCTCACGCAAGGTGAACTTGCTGATCTCGCTGGAGTGAAGCAGCCCACCATCAATCGCTACGAGGCTGGCGACCGCATTCCAGATGATGAAGTGCTTGAGCGCTTGGCAGTTGCGCTCGGGGTTACGACGAGGTTCCTTGAGTTGGGCGGAAGAGAGTCAGCGGCCATCGCTGTGGATGCCCACATGCGGCGGCAAAAGACGACTCGCGCAAGTCTCTGGCGCACAGGTGAGGCGCGACTCAACCTGATGAGGGCTCATTCGTCTCAAGTGTTTGAACAGGTATCACTCGCTGCCCAGGCGATGGTGCCTACATTTGACGTTCTCGATGGGACGAGTCCGGAAGACGCTGCACGCCTTGTGCGCGCGCAATGGAAGATGCCTATTGGCCCCGTTCGCAATCTGGTGGGCTGGCTGGAGGCGGCGGGTTGCCTCGTATTCGAAGAGGACTTCGGCACACATCGCATTGATGGAATGTCCCAATGGATCGGCGATCATCCAGTCATGCTCCTGAACAGTGAAGTACCCGCCGACCGTCAAAGACTGACGAAGGCGCACGAGCTTGGGCATTTGGTACTTCATTCAAATGAGCCGTCGGACTCAATGGAAGAGGAAGCAAACTCATTCGCCGCAGAATTCCTTATGCCGGAGGCCGTTATCCGCAGTTCATTGCGGGACGTGTCTTTGGGGCACTTACAGGAACTGAAGCGTGAGTGGGGCGTTTCAATGCAGGCATTGTTTGAACGTAGCTACCGGCTTGGTTTTGTCAGCAGTGTTGACCGCACGCGCTTTTACAAGGCGATGAATGCAAGAGGATGGAAGGCGAACGAGCCAGGCGGAGAATACGTACCTCGCGAGACTCCACGCCTTGCGCTGCACATCGGAGACGAATTGCTTGCGCGCGGGTATTCGCGCGAAGAAATTGCAAACATCGCCGGTTATAGATCGACGCAGGGTTGCCCGTTTGTTCCACACGGTGGAGGGCTGCGCGTAGTGCAATAGGCCAAGACCCGAGCCGAAGCCGGAGCGCGGCCGCGCCGCGCGAAGAGCATGTGCGTTTTTTAGGGCATTCCATTGACTCCGCACTCATTTTGCTTTCCCCCCCCTCCAAAGATTGAGACGACTCGACTCGATCTGGCTTCATCTCTGGAAGGTCCAACAGATTCGTTTCAATTTCCGGGAATTCTGATCGAAGCACTCCCGTCAATTGCTGGCTTTAAATCCGACAGCCTTGGGTCGCTTGCCTTAGAAATATAGAACTCTCAATTTCATTTCTAGTGACAGGTGACAACAGTGACAATGGGCCCGTCCGACACGCGCACCTCACGGCTAATACGGGCACCCCTTAGCGCCCCTCAGTAGTTTCAATTCATGAAGTCGCCCCGGCCAAGCGCGAGTGTTGCGTTAGCAAGCGATTCGGTGCGGCAGCATTCATGCATCACTGAGGCCGTCGAATCCATTGCATCGCAGCAAGCAGTATGGAATCAGGTTGCTTCATCTGTTGCGTGGGTTAACGCGTTTGCGGAAGGCGTCAAGAGCGAATCAATCCAGCAAATCAACGAGTTGGATCGAAAGCGCAGATCGCTAATGCACGGGCACTCGCAACTTGGCGCGCGAAGTAGGCACTTGATCGATTTGGTTCTGGACAAATACGGCTTTGCTTCAGCTGGCATCTACGCATTGGCCCTTCAGGGCGACACTGAGGCCCTTGCATCCGTGTTCGATCCGAGCAGTGAACCATGCGAGCTAGCCGAACTCTTGGCGAGATTGCTCCATGACCGTGAAGATTTGATTGCGCAAATCGAGGCACCATCCGTCGAGTTCCTTCGCCGCGCCAAGCGCTTGGAGCAACCCGAATTTCCAGCTAGTTATGAAATTCCCGAGTCAGCGCAGGCTCCGAGGGGATGCAGACTCTTGATCGGGTCCATTGAACCAATTGCACCGCCCGCTTGCCTAACTGACGTGAATCCAATCCGTCAGCTGGCAAGCATCGCGCCATGATCTGAAGTCGCCTCGTCCGACTACTGAGCGCAACGCCTGCTGCTGAATTGCAGAAAGGCAAATTTCAATGAAGGCGTACAACACTCCAGAACTGCTTACTTTGGATCAAGCAGCGGCATTCTTAGGTACAACTGTTCGGTTCGCTCAGCGATTGGTTTCCGAGCGGCGCATTCGCGTCTACAAGGTAGGTCGGCACGTTCGCATAGCGCGCCGAGACCTTGAAGACTTTCTTGAAGCCGGTGTTCGTGAATCACGAGACCAGTGATCGGATGACGAACAAACTATTGCCCCTGCTTGTCTGCTCACCGCCTGCTGATGAGCAAGTGGACTATGGACACTGGCTCCTGCATTACCTGGCCGCAAAAACAGAGTGGATGCAGGGCGAACCCAGAGAAATCACGGCCGCCCGCCACGATCAAGAGGCCTGGATTCGGAGTATCCGCCAGATGAACGCTGATGGATTTCCGTGCGCGGGCGTACCTGCAGCCATCTTTTGTGGACTCCGCTTCCGAGGCCTAATCAGGTGAACGAGCTAGGAAGTGGGCCAGTAGCTCAGACGGTCGGGCCCGGCCGTTTGAGTTGCCAGCCCTCTGCGTCTCCAGTTTCGGATGCCCTCATAGCCCTTTACGTCCGCGCCGCGTGTATCCCGCTCGCTGCGAATGAGCCGCCAGAGCTAACGCAGGCGAGAGCCGACTTAAATCAATGGGCACGTGCAGTGCAAACAGCAAATGCCCGCATCAACTTCAAGCCGGACGTACCTCGCTACGTATATGCGGCATGGCGCGAGATCGGAAAACTTGAATGAAGCCGACCAATCAGCCTTCCGCTGGCGGAGAAACTGAAATGGACAGTGACAATTCCTCAACGATTGTCACTGTCACCACAACTGAACCTCTTGATTGGAGCCCATTACCGGAGCACGACACACGCCTGCCCTGTCCCATTGACGTACTGCCTGAGCCGGTAGGTAGCTACGTTCAAGGACTTTCAGATGCGTTACAGGTTCCGCCAGACCTCGTCCTCTCTCTCGCATTAGTGGTCCTGTCAGGGAGCACGCGTGGCCGCTGGAGGGTCGAAGGACCGAGCGCGCAGTGGATGGAGCCGCTCTCTATCTATTCGGCTGTTCTACTTCCACCCGGTGAACTGAAATCTCCGACGCTCAAGGCTGTGGCAATTCCCTTGCGCGCCTTTGAGGCGGAGCTGCAAGTATCAAAGCGTTTATTGGTTGCTCAGAATCGTGAGCGTCTCGAAATGTTCAAAGAGCGTGTGCGGGGACTTCGATCAAAGGTCGCCGCGAAGCCGGGCGATGAAAGCCTTGCGGCCGAATATGACGATGCGATGGGAAAGCTGACTGCCTTTCAAGCTGTCGCTATGCCCCAACTGCTCGTTCAGGATGTGACCCCCGAACGACTGGCTTCGCTCTTGGCTGAGCAGGATGAAAGCCTCACCCTGCTATCAGCGGAAGGTGGAATTATCGGAACGCTCGCCGGTCGATATTCCGATGGCCGGGCCAATCTGGACCTAGTCAATGCTGCCTATTCGGCAGAATTCGTGAGAGTGGATCGGCAAGGTCGCGAGTCCCTTCACCTCAATGCGCCGCATCTCGCCATTGGACTGGCAACGCAACCCGACGTGTTTCAGGAGGTGCTCTCCAATAGACAGATGGTTGGCCGAGGGTTTCTTGATCGGTTCCTCATCGCAGTCCCTAAGTCGCGTGTGGGCTCTCGAAAGCTTGGCATTGAAGCCATGCCAGCAAATGCCACTTCTGCTTGGGAAATGGCGGTACGGAATTTGTTGACGGCTTCATTCGAGCTGACAGCAGAGGACGAGTTTCGAACCTTGACTCTCTCTGCTCCTGCGAAGCGTGCATATACCCCCTGGTGGTCCGCTGTCGAAACTCAGATGGCCGTAGATGGCGAGCTAGCCGAACTATCTGGATGGTTTCAAAAGGCCCGTGGCGGCGCTCTGCGCCTCGCTGGGCTACTGACACTCGCCGCAAATCCCAATGCAGCGAGCATTGGTGAAGGTGAGATGCAGGCGGCAATTGACGTTGTGGATTACCTGGCTTCACATGCTCGCTACATACGCATGGAGGCCATACCTGGATCGACTGGAAAGGTATTGGCGGCCGTTAGAAATTTCCCCGAAGAGGAATTCACCACCCGCCTCATTCACCGGAAAGTCCAAAACCAGACTTGGTGCCACACCTCCGCCGATGTTGAGCAGGAACTTCACAGGCTCACCCGCCTCGGCTACGTCCGCCGTATGGATGCCGAAAAGGGAACCAAGTCCCACGATTGGCAGCGTCACCCCGATTTGGGGCGAAGTCTTCGGTAGTTCGTGGGACGAGCGTGGGACCAACGTGGGACAGCGGACGGTAAATCACGGTCAAATACGGAATGTGAGAATCGGCCAGAGATGTGAAAAATCGTTGAAATATAAGGGAATTCGGTGGAGCGGGTGACGGGAATCGAACCCGCACTGTCAGCTTGGGAAGCTGATGTTCTGCCATTGAACTACACCCGCCGGACACAGTTGTGCGGAATTGAGCGTACCGGGAGTGCACGCGTCTAGGTTGTCGGCGGTGCATTTCAAGGAGCGGAGTTCAAGTGAGGAAACAGCAGCTGTCCCCCTCCGCATCTGGGGCCCTTTGGGCAGCGCCAGCGCTCGTCTAATTCCCAGCGAGTTGATGAATGTGGCGTCCGAGGTCGACGAAATTCGAGAGCTGCTGGTCCAGATCTGATTTCGCGCTCAGCATTTCGAACAGCGACAGTTTCGGCTGCAGAATTGGTTGAACTTTTTCGAGCCCTGCCATCGCGCGATCGTAGGTTGAGTCGAATGCGCGGGCAGCGGCATATGCAGCTGCCTTCTGTCTCTGGGCAGGCGCGTTCGTTGCTGCCAACCGGGCCGTGACGAGCGTCTTGGCCTGCAGTGCGAGCAATGCTCGATCAACTTGGCTTTGCAAAGCAGTCATTTCTCTTCGCTCAGAGGCGCTGAGCCGATCGCCATATTCCTTGAAGTAGGAATCTAGCTGCGTTGACATTGAAGCGCGAAAACCGGCGACTTCAGCGGGCAATTTTGCCGCACTCGACGAACTCGAAGGAATGCTCGGGACTGCCGTGGCAATTGCCGACCCGCTAAAAAGGAGCGCAACGATCATTGCGGCACCACTGATCACCCGGCTGAACACTCCAGTACGACGATTGAAAGTCAAGGAAGGTTCCTGGGCTGGGTTAGCTGGCAACTTGTCGATTGGCGAAGTCGATGATGCCCGACCAGAGCAACTGCCGGCCCTCGGCCAAGTTGTGGAAGTGATAGGAGCCTGGGAGTACAGCCGTTACGACTTCTGGGGCATCGATGTAGAGCTGAACCTCGGCCTGCAGGTCCAGTACGGTGTCGAACTCTCCGAAGCCCAAGTACACCGGCACACGCACACTCCTCGAGGCGGGCACACACCAGCCCGCTTCTCCCACTTGCTGGACGGCCGGGAGCACCACTGTTGTGGCTATCGATCTATTGGCATCTATCAACTCCTGCGGCGCTTTGAAACCGAGATTGGTTTCCGAAGAGCGTGCGCGAGCCCCTGGCGTTCCAAGGGCCTTGAACTGGCCATCGGTGTACATCAGAGCGATTTGAATACTGCTCCAGCCGAGCACGACAAGCGCGCTGAAAGCCTGATGACGGTATTGCTGTGTCAACAGCATGCCCGAGCCAAAGGAGTGGCCTACCCCAACGAAGGTCTTGCCGGAAAACTGTGGACGATCCTTGAATGCGGTGACGGCTTCATGCATGCGGTCGGCAAGGAAGTTCGCTGTGGTGAGCTCCGGCCTGTTAGGGATGTGCGTGCTGTCACCAACGCCTATGTGGTCGGCGGTGATCACCGTGATGCCTCGTCGTGCAACATAGCGGGCAAAGCTGTATGAGCCAGCTTCGGCACCTTCGACCTTGAAGTCGAAGTAGTTGCGAGAGCACCCGCCGCAAGGCAGACACCACATCACCAGGGAGGACTCCACGCCAACGGGCTCGTACTGATTCATGACGATCTCAAGCCCGTCTTCATTCACGAAGCGCTGCTCTGTCATCTCGATGGAGTCCACCGTGGGCGGGAGTTCCTGCTCCGCCAGTCCCATGGTCTCGAAGGTCATCTCCGCCCCCAATCTGTCGCGTTCGACAAACTAGCGCCTCAACTGATCCCAGACGCCGGGTATTCGGTAGCACCATCGTTCTCAAGGCGCGCATTGATCGGTAGCCTCACCCCATGCTGCTATCTGATGGAGATATTCGTGCCGAGCTGGAGAGCGGACGCGTCGCCGTTGAGCCATTCAGCGAGGCGATGATCCAGCCCTCAAGCATTGATGTTCGGCTGGATCGTTGGTTCCGAGTGTTTGAGAATCACAAATACTCCGTCATCGATCCACGGATGGAACAGCCTGAGTTGACTCGACTGCTCGAGCCTGAGGGCGACGAGGGATTCATCCTGCATCCAGGGGAGTTCGTGCTCGGTTCGACCTACGAGATCGTCAGCCTGCCTGACGACATCGCCGGGCGGCTTGAGGGCAAGTCCTCTCTGGGTCGACTGGGCTTGCTCACCCACTCCACGGCCGGCTTCATTGATCCGGGCTTCTCAGGTCACGTCACCTTGGAGCTCTCCAACGTCGCGAACCTGCCGATCGTGCTGTACCCGGGCATGAAGATCGGCCAGCTGTGCTTGTTCCGGCTGTCCAGTCCGGCTCAGCACCCCTACGGCTCAGAGAAGTACGGCTCGCGCTACCAAGGTCAGCGCGGTCCGACGCCGAGCAAGTCCTACGCGAACTTCCACCGCACGGAGGTCTGACGTCGTCAGTCTGACTCTCGCTGGCGGCGCCTACTCGATCGACGGCTTGGTCGTGATGCAGCCGGTGGCCAGTTCAGTAGGCGTGTAGAGGACCTTGCCGGTGTTGGCCTCGTAGGCCTTGGCCGCGGCAGCGAGCTGTGTGAGCATCTGAGCCTTGGCCGATGGCTTGAGGTAGAGCGCAGGGCACAGGTGCATGGGTCGCCCGTCCGGGCTGCCGGTGAGGATGCCGATCTCAACGAGGCCCATCGATGAGGTGTACAGCCAGTTGTCCTGCTTGTAGTAGCTCACCACGGCGATCGGCTGGCCCGCGGTGACCTTGTCCCCGATCTTCACCCGCGGGGACATGACGTGCTCGTGCTCCCAGGTGGCGATGGTGCCGAAGCCCGGGCTCCCGTTGGTGTTGACCGAGCACGTGGGCGCGATGCCGATGCTGTAGTCGTCGCTGTAGCCGTTCTGGAGCTTGGTGACGGTGCACACCCGGCCGCTGGCGATCGCCTTGACTGTCGTTCCGATGGGCAGGTAGAAGGTCATCTGCGGATCGATGAAGCCGGGTGGGTCCTGCGGCCGCTTGGACCCGGCGCCGTAGTAGCTGATGGGCTGCTCGATGAAGGAGCCCTGGGGGAAGGCGATCGGTGCCAGCGACATCGCGCCGGCCATCTTGGTCGCGGGGTTGTAGGGGGCCAGGTCGAAGCCCCAGTTCTCGATGATCGAGGGGATGCTCGCCGGCTTCGCTGGCGTCGATCCGCGTTGCCTCGTCCAGACCAGGCGGCCCTGGGAGTTGCGCTGGCAGGTCAGGGTGCCATCGCCGTCCGTCTGGGTGGCACCTGGCTTGCTGCAGGGCCGATCCTGCATGGTGGCAGCGCTGGCGGGGGTCAGCACCAGGGTTCCGCCCAGAAGGGCGATGGCCAGGGGGACCAGCAGGAGGCTTCGACGCATGCTGAACCGTACTGGGGCCCTGGCTGTGATGCAGATCACCTCCGGTCTGGGGCATGAGTGGAATGAACCCTGATGTGTGTCGGTTACACATATATGAGTCGTCATGACTCAACTCTTGTGCTAATTGACTTGCCAAAGCGCAATTCGTGGCGCAGACTGGATGCAACGACCGCCCGGTTCACCAACCGGAACAGCAGAAGGAGTACGACACCATGTCCCGTGCAGTGGGTATTGACCTGGGAACGACCAACTCTGTCGTCTCAGTACTTGAAGGCGGAGAACCCGTCGTAATTGCAAACGCCGAGGGAGCTCGGACCACCCCGTCCGTTGTTGCCTTCGCCAAGAACGGTGAAGTACTGGTCGGCGAGGTCGCCAAGCGCCAGGCCGTCACCAATGTTGATCGCACTGTCCGCTCCGTGAAGCGCCATATGGGCACCACGTGGACGGTGGACATCGACGGCAAGGCCTACACGGCACAGGAGATCAGTGCTCGCACGCTCATGAAGTTGAAGCGCGACGCGGAGGCCTACCTCGGTGAGAACGTCACCGACGCAGTCATCACCGTGCCTGCCTACTTCAGCGATGCTGAGCGCCAGGCCACCAAGGAAGCGGGCGAGATCGCCGGCCTCAATGTGCTGCGCATCATCAACGAGCCGACTTCAGCTGCCTTGGCCTATGGCCTTGACAAGGGAGATGTCGAGCAGACAATTCTCGTGTTCGACCTCGGTGGTGGCACCTTCGACGTGTCTCTCCTTGAAATCGGCGACGGCGTAGTCGAAGTGAAGGCCACCAGTGGTGACAACCACCTTGGCGGCGACGACTGGGACAACAAGGTCGTTGACTACCTCGTCACGCAGTTCAAGAACGCGCACGGTGTTGATCTGTCCAAGGACAAGATGGCCATGCAGCGTCTTCGTGAAGCTGCGGAGAAAGCCAAGATCGAACTGTCGAGTTCAACCAACACTTCGATCAACCTGCCGTACATCACTGCGAGCGCTGACGGACCTCTCCACCTCGAAGAGAGCCTCTCGCGTTCACAGTTCGAGCAGTTGACCGCTGATCTGCTCGAGCGCACCAAGGCTCCTTTCCGCTCAGTGCTGAAGGATGCCGGCGTCACGATCGACAAGATCGATCAGGTGGTGCTCGTTGGTGGATCAACCCGTATGCCCGCCGTCACCGATCTGGTGAAGGCTGAAACCGGCAAGGAGCCCAACAAGGGCGTCAACCCGGATGAGGTCGTGGCCATTGGTGCCGCGCTGCAGGCAGGCGTGCTCAAGGGCGAGGTCAAGGATGTCCTGCTGCTTGACGTCACACCTCTTTCACTTGGCATCGAGACCAAGGGTGGAGTCATGACCAAGTTGATCGAGCGCAACACCACCATTCCGACCAAGCGCTCCGAGACCTTCACCACTGCTGAGGACAACCAGCCCTCTGTTCTCATCCAGGTCTATCAGGGTGAGCGCGAGATGGCGGCCTATAACAAGCGCCTGGGCACTTTTGAGCTCACCGGATTGCCGCCAGCACCTCGGGGCATCCCGCAGATCGAGGTCACCTTCGACATTGATGCCAACGGCATCGTGCATGTCTCGGCGAAGGACCGCGCCACCAGCAAGGAGCAGTCGATGACGATCTCCGGTGGTTCGGCTCTGAGCAAGGACGACATCGATCGGATGATGCGCGACGCAGAGGCACACGCCGATGAGGACAAGCAGCGTCGTGAAGAGGCAGATGTTCTGAACACAGCCGAGTCACTGGTCTACCAGACCGAGAAGTTCCTGGCAGACAATGCTGACAAGCTGCCGGCAGATGCCCGTTCAAATGTCGATGGACCACTGGACGAGTTGAAGAAGGCTATTGCTGCCAACGACTTCCCGGCCATGCGCGAGGCAACTGACAAGGTTGCTCAGGCAAGCCAGGCTCTTGGCGCTGCGATGTATGAAGCAGCAGCGGCTGAGGGTGCAGCTGAGGGCAGCACTGAAGCGACTGCTGATGCCGATGAAGACGTCGTCGACGCCGAAATCGTCGATGAGGATGAGACGGAAGCCAATAAGTGAGCGACGAGGAGTCTGAGGACACCGGCGTTCGCATCACTGACAAGCGACGCATCGATCCCGACACCTTCGAGGTGCGCCAGCCTTCCGAGGTTGGCGCACCCGACGAAGGCGGAATCGTTGAAGGCGAGTTCGGCGAGGTCGAGGCCAAGGTCGCAGAGCTGACCAGCGACCTTCAACGAGTGCATGCTGAGTACGCCAACTACCGCAAACGAGTTGATCGCGATCGCGAGCTCATTCGCGAAACCGCAATCGGCACAGTGTTTGCGGCGCTGCTTCCAGTGCTTGATGCGATCGATCAAGCTCGCGAACACGGTGAACTCGAAGGCGCGTTCAAGAGCGTCGGCGAATCGCTGCAGGGCACCTGCGCCAAGTTCGGGCTGGAGGTCTTCGGTGCTGCGAACGAGCCCTTTGATCCGACTGTGCACGAAGCGTTGACGAGTGTCAGTGACGAGGCTGTCACCGAGCCAACCGTCACCGCGGTGTACCAACCCGGATATCGCTTTGCTGGACGCATTCTGCGCCCAGCTCGGGTCGCTGTTGCAGGGACCGACTGATAGGGAAGTTCAGTGAATAAGGATTGGCTTGAGAAGGACTTCTATGCCTCTTTGGGCGTGGCCAAGGACGCCACACCTGACGAGATCAAGAAGAAGTACCGCAAGCTGGCTCGCGAACTTCACCCTGACAAGAACCCTGGCGATGCCAAGGCAGAGGAGAAGTTCAAGGAGGTCTCCGAGGCCTACGACGTTCTCTCTGATGTCGACAAGCGCACGGAGTACAACGAGGCCAGAGCGGCGTTTGCGTCTGGTGGATTTCGGCCAGGCGCCAACGGTCCACGCGGGGCAACCTCCAATGTCAATATGGAGGATCTGTTCGGCGGCAACGATGGTGGCTTCGGAGATCTGTTGGGCGGCATCTTCAATCGCGGTCGGGGTGGACGTTCAGCCCAGCCTCGTCGGGGTGCCGATCTCGAGAGCAATCTCAATCTCTCCTTTGACGATGCACTTGACGGTGTGACAGTTCCACTGCGACTGAGCAGTGAAGCCGCCTGTGAGACCTGTCGTGGCAGTGGCGCGCGACCGGGCACTAGTGCACGGACGTGCATGGACTGCCAGGGCAGTGGGCAAGTGGCTCGAAATGCCGGCGGCTTTGCCTTCGCCGAAACCTGTCCGACTTGTCGAGGCCGCGGTCAAGTGATTGAAGATCCGTGTCCCAATTGTCGCGGCTCGGGTGTCGGTACCAAGTCGCGCACTGTTCAGGTGCGCATCCCAGCTGGCGTAAAGGATGGTGCACGCATTCGGGTTGCGGGCAAAGGTGCACCTGGCGAACGAGGTGGACCTGCGGGTGATCTGTTCGTGCAGGTGCACGTCAGTCCGCATGCACTCTTCGCACGCAAGGGCGACAACATTTCATTCACGGTGCCGGTCACGTTCGCTGAAGCTGCGCTTGGTGCACAGATCACCGTGCCGACTCCGCGCGACGGCAACGTCACGCTGAAGATTCCAGCAGGCACCACCACTGGTCGTACTTTTCGTGTGAAAGGCAAGGGCATTGCACGGAAGGACAAGAGCAGAGGTGATGTCCTGGTGACCGTTGAGGTGGCCGTGCCTCAGAAACTCAGTGATGAGGCAAGGGCGGCTCTGGAGTCCTATGCGCAAGTCACTGCTGACCTTGATCCGCGTGGCGGACTCATGGACCTGGCGGGGCAGTGAGATGGATCCCTTCCAGATTGCCGATGACCATCCGGTCTTTGCGATCTCCGTCGCTGCGCAACTAGCCGGACTGCATCCGCAGACTCTGCGCCAGTACGACCGCCTCGGCTTGGTGTCACCAACGCGGGTGGGCGGGCGCAATCGCCTGTACTCCGGACGCGATATCGCGCGGCTTCGCGAGATCACCGATCTTTCGGCCGAAGGGCTTTCGCTGGAGGGCATCAGGCGGATCCTTGCGTTACAGGAGGAGATCGAACTCCTGCGCAGTCAACTACGAGAGTTTCACCGCGAGAAGTCATCAACGGCGTTGGTGGTGTGGCGACCGAATCGTCGCAGCCAGAGATAGGACCAGGCAATGGATATTCAATTCACGACGAGAAGCCAGGATGCTCTTGGCGCTGCTGTGCGCATAGCCGCTGCAAACGGCAATCCGCAGGTGGAACCCATGCATGTGCTCGATTCGCTCCTGCAGCAGGGCGAGGGCATTGCCAGCGCACTGTTGGAGACCACAGGTGTTGACTTCAATGCCCTGACCTCCGAGGTTCGGGTGGCGCTGCAAAGTCTTCCGCGCGCAACAGGCGCATCGGTTGCGTCTCCGCAGCTGAGCACTCTGACCTACAAAGTGCTGAACACCGCTCAGGAAATAGCCAAGGAGCGTGGCGATGAGTACGTCAGCACTGAACACCTGCTGATAGGCCTTGCCAAGGACGGCGGCCCGGGAGTCGCGGACAGGCTGGCGGCAAGTGGCGCAAGCCCCGTTGCGCTCATCGACGCGCTGCAGCAAGTGCGTGGTACTGCTCGAGTCTCGACTGCCGATCCCGAACAGACCTTTCAGGCCTTGGAGAAGTACGGCATTGATCTGACTGCACGCGCGCGCGAAGGCAAGATCGACCCCGTCATAGGTCGCGATGAAGAAGTGCGTCGCACAATTCAGGTGCTCTCGCGCAGAACTAAGAACAACCCAGTGCTCATCGGTGAGCCCGGAGTCGGCAAGACCGCAGTTGTCGAGGGACTTGCAAGGCGGATTGTCGAAGGCGATGTCCCGACTTCGTTGCAGGGCAAGACTCTCTACTCACTGGATCTCAGTGCAATGATCGCGGGCGCGAAATATCGCGGCGAGTTCGAAGAGAGATTGAAGGCTGTGCTCGACGAGATCAAGGCCTCTGACGGACAGATCGTCACCTTCATCGACGAACTGCACACTGTCGTCGGCGCTGGTGCAGGTGGCGAAGGTGCCATGGATGCCGGCAACATGCTCAAGCCAATGCTTGCTCGCGGTGAGCTCCGCATGATCGGTGCCACCACCCTTGACGAATATCGCCAATACATCGAGAAGGATGCAGCGCTGGAGCGACGCTTCCAGCAGGTCTTCGTGAAGGAACCCTCGGTCGAGGACACCGTTGCAATTCTGCGTGGGATCAAGGAGAAGTACGAAGCGCACCACAAGGTGGTGATCTCGGACTCTGCACTTGTCGCAGCCGCGAGTCTGTCTGATCGATACATCACTTCGCGCTTCCTGCCGGACAAGGCCATTGACCTGATGGATGAGTCTGCCGCTCGTCTGCGCATGGAGATTGACTCCTCGCCAGTTGAAATCGATGTGTTGCAGCGCCAGATCGATCGGCTTCGGATGGAGGAGCTGGCGATTGCCAAGGAGAGCGACCAGGCCTCTGTCGAGCGCTTGAGCAAGTTGCGCCAGGAGATCGCGGACAAAGATGAGGAGCTGCGTGGGCTGCGTGCGCGCTGGGACGCCGAGAAGTCCGGTCTGGACCGCATCGGCGAGATCAAGGTGCGGATCGATGATCTGCGGGCGGTAGCCGACCGCGCTCAACGCGCTGGAGATTTCGAGCAGGCCTCGCGCATTCTGTATGCGGAGATCCCAAACTTCGAGGCTGAACTGGCGCGAGCCAGTGAAGAAGCCAATGGTCGACTCGCGATGGTCAACGAAGAAGTCACGGCCGATGACATCGCAGAAGTTGTGGCCAGCTGGACTGGCATCCCTGCAGGTCGACTGCTGGAGGGCGAGAGCAAGAAGTTGTTGCGGATGGAAGAAGAGCTCGGCAAGCGAGTGGTGGGTCAGGTGGAGGCTGTGCGTGAGGTGAGCGATGCCGTGCGGCGAGCCCGGGCCGGAATCGCGGATCCAAACCGCCCCACCGGATCGTTCCTGTTCCTTGGGCCAACCGGCGTTGGCAAGACAGAGCTCGCCAAGGCCTTGGCTGACTTCCTGTTTGATGACGAGCGCGCAATGGTGCGCATCGACATGAGCGAGTACTCCGAGAAGCATTCGGTCGCTCGCCTAGTGGGTGCCCCACCCGGATATGTCGGCTACGAGGAGGGCGGCCAGCTCACTGAAGCTGTGCGACGTCGGCCCTATTCAGTAGTGCTCCTGGACGAGGTCGAGAAGGCTCACCCAGAGGCCTTCGACATCCTGCTGCAGGTGCTCGATGACGGACGGTTGACCGATGGGCAGGGCCGCACCGTTGACTTCCGCAATGTGATCTTGGTGCTCACGTCGAATCTCGGAAGTCAATTCCTTGTTGACCTGGATACTCCATTCGACGTGCGTCGCGAGCAAGTGCTCACAGCGGTCCGTCAGCAGTTCCGGCCTGAGTTCCTCAATCGACTCGACGCCATGGTGACCTTTGAACCCTTGGGCCGCGAGCAACTCACACGCATCGCTGACATTCAGATCGACGCTCTGCAGTCGCGCCTCGCGGATCGTCGGGTCAGCCTGCAGTTGTCTGACGATGCCAGGGCTTGGCTGGTCAACAAGGGATTCGATCCGATCTATGGCGCTCGGCCGCTTCGCAGACTTGTGCAGACAGCCATTGGTGACAACCTGGCAAAACTCATCCTGAGCGGAGATGTGCACGACGGCGATGTGCTGAAGATCGACACTGAAGCAGATGGCTCGGCCTTGCGCATCACGCGTTGATCGTCACCAGCGCTTCCGAGCCTCGGCTGGTACCGGCACCGTTGCGGGCCGTGACGGCGCAGGCATAGTCGCCCTTGGGCATCTTCTTGATGACTGCCTTGCCATCGGTGACTTTGGCGCTGAGCCCAGCTCCTCCTGCGACTGGCAGACATGCAACGCGGAGCGCCGAGATCTTGCCGCCGCTGACCGACTCGGTCACCGATACGGCGATCCGGCGACCGTTGACAATCACCTGATCGATGCGGCCAGCCTCAGGCAGAGCAAGCGGCGTCACCAGCGTTGGAGTGCTAGCGGCCGAAGTCGTGGTTGCTGTTGTGGCGCTTGCTGTCACGGAGTACTGGGCACCGTTCGTCAGGCCCGTGATCTCACAGCTGGCAGCCAACGGCGTGGTGCTGGGAGCTGCGGTGCATTGAGCAACTTGGCCGGTTGAAGCCGAAACGGCGCTCGCGGTAAAGGAGGTGAAGCTTGCATTGGCTGGCATCGTGGGGAAACTCACGCGGATCCTCTGGTTCAGCGCGCTGGCCAGGATCACGGGGGCAGACGTCGTGCTCAGGGCCCCTGTCGATGTCAGGAAGTCAGACATCGCGGTGACTCGGGTGTAGACGCCCGGATGCCGCTTTGCGCAGTTCAAGCCCCAGCTCACGATGCCCACCAGCTTCGCGTTGGCTCCGTCGCCGAAGATCAACGGCCCCCCGGAGTCGCCGCTGCAACTGTCGATAACTGCTCCGGCGCCGGTGACACCGACCGCGCACAGCATGGTCGCTGGATTTGCTTCGCCAGGGTTGTAGGCGCTGAAGGTCACGCCGTTGACCGAGGTGCTCTGGCCTTGACCGCATGTGGCGCTAGGCAGCAGGACAAGATCTCCAACGCGGAAGGTGTCGGGAAAGGCCTTGCCGAATGCGCTGACGGTTCCCCAGCCAATGACTTGGACACGATTGCCAGCCAGTTCAGCACTTGCCGCGTCGCCAGATCCGACCGGGGGCAACGGAGTGATGTCCGTCTGTGGCGCCGAGAGGGTCAGCACCGCAACATCATTGTCGCCTGTGGAGATCGAGTAGGCGGGATGCACGGACACCGTGCTCACGCTCACGACGCGTAGTCCAACGTCCTTCAGTGATTGACCGAAAGCAACGAGCACCGAAGCCGGCTGAGTCCGAGCTCCGGACCTCTGATCGACAACGCAGTGTGCCGCCGTCACGATTGTGGTCGCGGTCGTCAGAGTCCCGCCGCAGAACTGCGCCTGAAACGCGCCTTGCGATCCGAAGCGCTGACTGTCAAGCAGTGCGACAAGGTAGGTGTAGGTACCCGAGCTGGAGGGGGCCCCATTGATCACCGCAGGCTTGGACTGTGGAAGCGCCTGCGCCGGTACCGCGACTACGGAGAACAGCAGCGCCAGTGCCAGAGCGCCCAACTTTCGCATGTTGCCACCGTACGTCGGGCTTGGGTCAAAGCCCGCATCGAGCAAGGGGGTTTTACCGGATCCGAACAACTAGGATCGCGCCGTGCCAACACAAGCCTGGGAAGACCTTCGCCAACTCATCATTGATCGCGCTGTTGTTCGTGGCCGCGTGACTCTCTCCAGCGGCAAGGAAGCCGACTATTACGTCGACCTTCGTCGCGTCTCCCTGGATGGGCAGGCGGCCCCGCTCGTTGGGGCAGTGATGCGCGAACTGACCTCGGATCTTGAGTACTCGGCTGTAGGTGGACTCACCCTGGGTGCCGATCCAGTAGCGACGGCCATGCTCCACGACGCCGCGCGGCACGGTGAACTGCTCAATGCCTTCGTGGTTCGCAAGGAAGAGAAGCACCATGGCCTGCAGCGACGCATTGAAGGGCCAGACGTCAAGGGCGTTGCTGTGCTTGCCGTAGAAGACACCTCCACTACGGGTGGATCTGTGCTCACTGCAGTGGATGCGCTGAATGCGGCGGGAGCAACGACTGTGGCCGTCGCGGTGATTGTTGATCGTGGAGCAGGTCCAGCGATTATCGAGCAGGGCTACGAATATCGGGCCGCGTACTCACTCGCCGATCTTGGTCTCGTCTGAGAGTGCTTTGATCTGCCTCCGGTGGCGCACGTACTCGATGACAATCGGGATCACACTGATGAGCACCACGGCAATGAGCACGAGCTCGAGGTTCTTCTTGATGAACTCGATATTGCCCAGGTAGTAGCCGGCAATCGTGACCAGACCAGCCCACAGCACGGCCCCGACGGTGCTGTAGATGAGGTACTTGCGAAAGTCCATCTTCGCGATGCCGGCCACCGCAGTGATGAAGGTCCGCACGATGGGTACGAAGCGGGCCAAGATGATGGCCTTGCCGCCATGCTTCTCGAAGAACTCATGTGTCTTGTCGACATATTCCTTGCGAAAGAATCGAGAGTCCGGCTTGTTGAACAGTGATGGACCGATGGCTCTTCCGATCCAATAGCCAAGGATGTTGCCAGCGATGGCTGCCAGGATCAGCAGTGTGCAGGCCAGCCAGATGTTCATCTCGATGGAACCCTGCGCGATGAACAGTCCCACCACGAACAGCAGGGAATCTCCCGGCAGGAAGAAGCCCAGCAAAATCCCACACTCGGCGAAGATGATGCCAAGGGCCACCCAGAAGGCGATTCCACCAAGGCTGTTGAGCATGGAGTCTGGGCTAAGCCAGCTTGGACCGAGGGCTTGGACGCTCACACCGGCACTGATTACGAGATTCACCTCAGCAGGCTATCGTCGCGGGCGTGGATCTCCATGATTCGTCAATAGGAGTTGGCCCACATCCCCAGCCGTGGCCGGCTGACCCGCGCTTGGACGAGGCTTTGCTGGCCGAGGGCGATCGCCGAAATGTTGTCGATGAGTTCCGCTATTGGAAGCTTGAAGCGATCGTGGCCGAACTCGATACTCGTCGCCATCCGTTCCACGTGGCAATTGAGAATCTGCAGCATGACTTCAATATTGGGTCCGTCGTGCGCACGGCGAACGCGTTCTTGGCGCGCGAGGTGCACATCGTTGGCCGCAAACGCTGGAATCGCCGTGGAGCGATGGTCACTGACCGCTATCAGCACATCCATCATCACGCTGACGCTGCTGCTCTGCGGGCTTGGGCTGATAGCTCCAAGGTGATCATCCTGGGCTTTGACAACGTTGAAGGTTCCACGCCATTGGAGACTGCTGCGCTTCCAGAGCAGTGCGTGCTGCTCTTCGGTCAGGAAGGCTCTGGCCTGAGTCCTGAGGCGCGTTCAGTCTGCGACGGATTGATCGCCATCTCGCAATTCGGGTCAACGCGCTCGATCAATGTCGGCGCGGCAGCAGCGATCGCCATGCACACCTGGATTCGTCAGCACGCAGAGATCACTTCCGTTTCGGGGGGGAGTTCCCAAGGGTGAGCGCAGCGTGATCCACGACGCACTATCCGTGGAAGGATGAGCGTCATCCCCCACCGGCTAGCCGCAGGAGTTTTCGATGCCAATTGCGTCCCCAGAGGTCTACGCAGAAATGCTCGATCGAGCAAAGGCCGGCAAGTTCGCCTATCCAGCCATCAATTGCACGTCCTCGCAGACCATCGTCGCCGCAATGCGGGGCTTTGCTGAAGCAGAGAGCGACGGCATCATCCAGGTGTCATGGGGCGGCGCGGAGTTCGCTTCAGGTCAAGCGGTCAAGAACATGGTGGCTGGCGCCCGGGCCCTTGCAGAGTTCGCGCACTCGATGGCCCGCAGTTATGGCGTGAACATCGCCCTGCACACCGACCACTGTCCCAAGGACAAGCTCGAGGGCTTCATGGAGCCACTCATTGTGATTTCCCAGGAACGCGTTGCCAAGGGGCTGGAGCCGCTCTTCCAGTCCCATATGTGGGACGGATCGGCGGTGGCGCTGGAAGAGAACATGGAGATCTCTCAGCGCATGCTCGATGCCTGCCACAAGGCCAACATCATTCTCGAGATCGAAATCGGAGTCGTCGGTGGCGAAGAGGATGGCATCGAGGCAAGTCATGACGCCAAGCTCTTCTCCACTGCTGAGGACGGACTTGCCACCGCAGCGGCCCTGGGTCTTGGCGAGCGAGGTCGTTACATGGTGGCTGCCACATTCGGCAATGTGCATGGCGTCTACAAGCCGGGCAATGTGGTGCTGACTCCCAATGTGCTCCACGAGATCCAGACAGCTGTGGGTGCCAAGTACGGCGTGACCAAGCCCTTTGACCTGGTATTCCACGGTGGTTCGGGCTCGTTGCTCAGTGAGATCCGCGAAGCGCTCGACTACGGCGTGGTGAAGATGAACATCGACACCGACACCCAGTACGCCTTCACGCGTCCAATCGCCGATCACATTCTCAAGAACTACGACGGCGTCTTGAAGATTGATGGCGAGGTCGGCAACAAGAAGCAGTACGACCCACGGACATACGGAAAGCTCGCGGAGGCCAGTATGGCTGCGCGAGTCGTACAAGGCTGCGAAGACCTCAGGTCGACGGGCACGGCGATCAAATAAAGGGGAATCAGCTAGTGATGGAAAACCTGCTCGGTGGGCCGGCTGCAACGCTCCTTCCAGAGGACACCGAACCGCTTGTTGCCTTGGCGGCTGGCCAGGATGCTGGTTTGGTTGCCCAGCAGTTTCCCTCGAGCTCATTGGCGTGGGCCGTGGTGAGCGATCAGGCGTGGACCGAAGGCAGAGTGCTTGAGTCGTATGCGTTCGCGCGGGTGGGCTATCACCGAGGGCTGGATGCATTGCGGCGCAATGGTTGGAAGGGCCATGGCCCCGTGCCTTGGAGCCATGAACCCAATCGTGGTTTCCTGCGCTGCCTGCTTGCCCTGGGTCGTGCTGCAGCGGCAATCAACGAGACTGAAGAGGCTGCTCGTATTGAGACGTTCCTTGATGAATGCGATCCGAGCATTCCTCGCAATTGATCTGAGCTATTTCAAAGTCTCGGTGCTGCGCATAGCCTGACGCAATGCCACTTGTTGCCGGGATTGACTCTTCAACGCAATCGGTCAAAGTTGTTGTGCGCGATGCCGATACAGGTGCGCTTGTGCGCGAGGCGCGAGCCCCACATCCAGATGGCACCGAGGTCGCACCAGTTGCGTGGTGGGAAGCCCTCAACTCGGCAATGCATGGCGTGCTCGACGGAGTTGCTGCAATGTCAGTTGCGGGGCAGCAGCACGGCATGGTGGTACTGGATGAACAGAACGAAGTCATCCGACCAGCGCTGCTGTGGAATGACACGCGTTCTGCTGAAGATGCAGACGCACTGGTCGAAGAACTCGGTGGTGCTGCTGCCTGGGCGGCTGCTGTCGGCAGCGTGCCGGTGGCCGCTTTCACCGTCTCAAAGATCCGGTGGCTGGCGCGAGTCGAACCTGAGAACGCAGCACGCGTGGCGCGGTTGATGCTGCCTCACGACTACCTCACGTGGCTCTTGAGTGGCGCAAAGGGCGAGGTGGTCACTGATCGTGGTGATGCCTCAGGTACTGGCTATTGGTCACCTGAAAGCGGCGAGTATCGGCAGGATCTCGTGACCATGGCACTTGGGCATGTGCCAGATCTCCCGAGAGTGGCTGGGCCCTCTGCGAAGATCGGACACACTCCTGAAGGCGTGCTTCTAGGGCCAGGCACGGGTGACAACATGGCCGGCGCCTTGGCACTGAGCCTTCGACCGGGTGATGTGGTGATCAGTCTTGGCACCTCCGGCACTGCCTTTGCCTGCTCGGAGGTCCCAACAGCTGATGCCTCGGGATTGGTTGCCGGCTTTGCCGACGCCACCGGAAGATTTCTTCCGCTGGTCTGCACCTTGAACGCAGCACGGGTCCTTGGCTCAACGGCTGAACTTCTGGGTGTTGATCTCCAGGAACTCGGAAGCCTCGCCCTATCCGCGCCATCGGGTGCCGAGGGCTTGACGCTCATTCCCTACTTCGATGGTGAACGCACACCCAATCTCCCCGATGCTCGCGGCTCACTGCATGGCATTACCCGCGACAACTTGCGTCCGAACAATGTTGCGCGTGCTGCGATTGAAGGCATGTTGATGGGCTTGGCGCAAGCAGTCGATGCCTTGGAGCGTGCTGGTGTTCAACCCAAGCGAATTCTGCTCATCGGCGGAGCGGCTGCGAACCCCGCTGTGCGCGGAATCGCAGCCACGATCTTCAATGTGCCAGTCCACGTACCCCCCGCTGGGGAGTACGTCGCAGATGGTGCTGCGCGACAGGCGGCTTGGGTCCTGAGCGGTGCCGCCAATCCGCCGGAATGGCGAAGTGCCGACGCGCAACAAATTGCACTGGACGATGTGGAGGTCAATGCTGCAGTTCGCGAGCAGTACGAACTGGCCCAGGAAGCTATGTACCGCTTGCCCTGATTAGGGCTGATTCAATTCGCGAATGTCTGGAAGTTTTTTTGACATAGGGCTTGTCGACTAACTCCATGCCCCATATGTTGTGTCGCACAACATATACAGATTGATCGTCGAGAAGTCAGGTAGCGCCGTGTCAGATGAACTGCAGCCCAAGCCAGAGGATCGTTTCGCTTTCGGACTTTGGACCATTGGTCACTCAGGGCGCGATCCGTTCGGCGAAGCTACGCGGCCGGCGATAGATCCTGTTGACTTCATCCGGGGACTGGCAGAGATCGGTGCATGGGGAGTGTCATTTCATGACGACGACCTCATGACATTCGGAGCACCCGAAGCTCAGCGGCGTGCTGAGCTTGACCGTTTCAAGAAAGGTCTTGAAGAGACTGGGATTGTCTGTTCGATGGCAACAACAAATCTGTTTTGGCATCCAATGTTCAAAGACGGAGCGTTCACCTCCAATGACCGAAGCGTTCGCCGGCTTGCAGTCCAAAAGACCCTGCGAAACATCGACGTTGCCGCGGAACTCGGTGCACCCACGTACGTACTGTGGGGTGGTCGCGAGGGCGTAGAGAGCGCTGCAAGCAAGGAGCCAGCCGACGCTCTGTCTCGATACAAAGAGGCGCTGGATTTCCTTTGTGGCTATGCAATCGACAAGGGTTACGACATTCGATTCGCAATCGAGCCGAAGCCGAACGAGCCGCGAGGCGATGCCTTCTTGCCAACTATCGGACACGCCATGGCGTTCATCCAAAGCCTTGAGCATCCTGACATGGTCGGGCTGAACCCTGAGGTGGCTCACGAGACGATGGCCGGCTTGAGTTTCTATCAAGGAGTGGCGCAAGCCATCTGGCAGGGCAAGCTCTTCCACATTGATTTGAACGACCAGAAGATCGGCCGCTACGACCAGGACCTGCGATTTGGCTCCGAAGGAATCAAGGACAACTTCTTCCTTGTGCGGCTACTCGAATCAACCGGCTACAGCGGCCCCAAGCACTTCGACTGCCGTCCCTATCGCAATGAAGGCGGTGCAGGCATCTGGGAATTTGCCCGGGGATGCATGCGCACCTATCTCGCACTCGCAGCCAAGGCTCGCGAGTTCGACAACGATCCCCGCGTCAAGGAAGCGCAGGCATTGGCCGGCGTTCCCGAACTCGCGGTCCCAACTGTTGGCTCGTACTCACGCGAGGTGGCAGACAGGTTGCTGGCGGAGCAATTCAGTCCCGAGAGTCTTGCAAAACGAGGCTACGGAAATGAGGCGCTCGACCAGCTCGTCATTGATCGGATTCTCGGCGTGTAGCCGGGTCGGTGACACAAGGCAAGGAACGGTCCCAACTCAACAGCGCAAGGCATCTTGCGAGGAAAGGACAGCAACGTATGTCCAGGAAACTCTATGGAGCAGTAGTCGGCCTTGCGGCCGCCTCCTTGCTCATGGCTGCGTGCAGCAGCAGTACCGACAGCAGCAGTGATGCAAGTTCAGCTCCGGCGTCGAATTCCACGGCGAAGGTGGGTGTGATCCTTCCGGATGCCGCCTCATCAGCCCGCTGGGAGACAGCCGATCGGAAGTTCCTCGAAGAGGCCTTCACCGCAGCTGGCGTGCAGTACGACATCCAGAACGCCAATGGTGACAAAGCGAAGTTCGCCACGATCGCAGACCAGATGTTGGCGAGCGGGGTGACCTCCCTGATGATTGTCAACCTCGACAGTCCTTCGGGAGCAGCCGTGATCAAGAAGGCAGCCGCCCAAGGTGTGCCTGTCATTGACTACGACCGTTTGACACTCGGTGGTGGCGCGGACTACTACGTGTCCTTTGACAACGTGGCAGTTGGCACCAAGATCGGTGAAGGTCTGGTGACCTGCATGCAGGCCAATGGCAACACTGACGGACCGGTTGCGCTACTCAACGGTTCGCCAACGGACAACAACGCAACCCTGTTCAAGGAGGGTTACGAGACAGTTCTGAAGGATGCTGGCTACACCATCGCAGCCGACCAGTCGGTTCCCGATTGGGATAACACCAAGGCCGGCACCATCTTCGAGCAGATGTACACCAAGGCAAAGGGCAACTTTGTCGGCGTGGCAGCAGCAAATGATGGACTCGGTGGAGCTGTTGCTTCCGTGCTTGCACGCAACGGTCAGGCCGGCAAGATCCCGGTCACTGGTCAGGATGCAACCAATGAGGGTCTTCAGCGCGTGCTGCTGGGCACCCAGTGCATGACGGTCTACAAGGCTGTCAAGCAAGAAGCAGATGCCGCAGCCGCGCTTGCGATTGCTCTGAGCAATGGTGACACCGCTGCTGCAGCCTCGCAGGCAACAGGATCGACCGATGACAGCACATCGGGTAGTTCCGTGCCGTCAGTACTGCTCGTACCCCAGGCAATCTTCCCGGAGAACGTCAAGGATGTTGTCGCTGATGGATTCACCACAGCCGACGCCATCTGCACGACGGAAAAGCTCAAGGAAGCCTGCACCAAGTACGGCGTTAGTTAAGAATCAGTAGAGGAGGTGGGGGTAGGTGTGATGTCTACCCCCACCACTTCACCGGGCGGCTGCTGCAGGTGTCTGGTCTCGCGAAGATGGAGGTAGGGGATGTCCTCAGCTGTTCCGACACTTGAACTTCGGGGTGTGAACAAGAGCTTCGGACCCGTACAAGTGCTCAGCAACGTTGACTTGTCCGTGTATGCAGGGCAGGTCACCGCACTTGTCGGTGACAACGGCGCCGGCAAGAGCACGCTTGTCAAAGGTGTCGCTGGCATCTACCCCTTTGATTCAGGCGAGTATCTGTTCGAAGGCAAGCCTGTGCATGTCTCGGAGCCACGCGCTGCAAATGCCCTGGGCATCGAGGTCGTCTATCAGGATCTGGCTCTGTGCGACAACCTCGACGTGGTGCACAACCTCTTTCTTGGGCGCGAGCAATCTCGTGGCCTCGTGCTTGATGAGATCACGATGGAGCGCAGGGCAACTGAAACCCTGCGTGGCCTTTCGGTGCGAACTCTGAAGTCCGTTCGGCAACAGGTGTCGAGCCTTTCGGGTGGACAGCGACAGACAGTCGCCATTGCGCGAGCAGTTCTCTGGAATTCGAAATTGGTCATCCTTGATGAACCAACAGCCGCGCTCGGTGTTGCTCAGACAGAGCAGGTGCTCAATTTGGTCAGGCGTCTGGCTGACAACGGCCTGGCAGTCGTCATCATTTCGCACAACATGAACGACGTGCTGAGTGTCTCGGACAGTGTTGCGTGCTTGTATCTGGGCAATATGGCGGCTCAGGTGCCGGCGAATCAGCTCACCCACAGCCAGATAGTGGAACTCATCACTACCGGACGAAGCGGGGATCTTGGCTTGCACCCTGAGGTTGTCAATGGAGTCTCGGCATGAGCACTCAGGTAACCGATACCGACATTCCCGAGGCCCGCGATGAAACCAGCATTTCGCAGGCGCTGAGGGACTACTGGGGTCGAGTCAAGGGTGGCAACACCGGCTCATTGCCAGCAGTGCTCGGCTTGATCGCACTCATCGCGCTCTTCAGCATTCTTCAGGGCGGAGTGTTCTTCACAGCATTGAACTTTGCCAATCTGCTGAACCAAGGCACCGCGATCATCGTCCTTGCCATGGGATTGGTCTTTGTCCTGCTCTTGGGTGAGATTGACCTTTCTGCCGGTTTTGCCGCAGGTACCTGCGCAGCCGTTCTTGGCGTCACGCTCACTAACAACAACTGGCCATGGCCCCTTGCGCTTGCAGCAGCCCTTGCAACTGGCTTGCTCATCGGCCTTGTTCTAGGCGTGCTCGTTGCGCGGCTCGGTATCCCTTCCTTCGTCGTGACCTTGGCAGCGTTTCTCGGGCTGCAAGGTGTGATGCTGCTGATCATCGGCGAAGGCGGCACCATCCCGATTCAAAACGAGTTCCTGCTGGCCATCATGAACAACAACATGCCTGTGTGGGCCGGGTGGTTGCTCTGGATCGTCGTCGTGCTGGGCTACGCCGGGGTGAGTCTGCGCGCGATCCAGAATCGTCGCAAGCACGCGCTCGTATCGCCAGCTCCTTCAGTCTGGATTGCCAAGGTCGTGACCTTGGCGGTGCTGCTCGGTGCCGCGGTGTACATCCTGAATCAGGAGCGTCAGATAGTGCGCCCAGGCAGGGAGGCGTGTGCCAGCCCAGATGACAGTGGCTGCATCCCGGTCATTCAAGGCGTGCCGTGGGCTGTGCTGGTAGTGCTCATCCTGCTTGTCATCTTGACCTTTGTACTCGGGCGCACCTCGTATGGGCGCCATATCTACGCTGTCGGTGGTAACACTGAAGCTGCCCGTCGCGCTGGCATCGGTGTCTCAAACATCAAGATCAGTTGCTTCATGGTCTGTTCGTTCATGGCTGCAATCGCAGGTGTGCTCCTAGCCTCGCGAGACAACTCCGTTTCGCCTACCACTGGTGGTGCACAAACCCTGCTCTTTGCGGTGGGCGCGGCCGTGATTGGCGGAACCTCACTCTTTGGGGGACGAGGGCGAGTCATTGACGCCGTGATCGGTGGGCTCGTTGTCGCGGTGATTGCAAACGGCCTGCCCTTGGTCACCGACCAGTCAGGTATTCAGTACGTCGTCACTGGTGGAGTACTTCTCGTTGCAGCGAGTGTCGACGCGATCACTCGCAAGCGCTCGTCTGCCGGCGGGTAATTCACAGCCGCGATGAGAACCTCCCTAGCGGCCTCTCAGGATGAAGTGCGTCGCAATAATCTGTCGACAGTTCTTCGGCGACTGCATCTTGAAGGTCAGACCTCGCGCTCAGAACTCGTGGCTCACACCGGCCTGAATCGGAGCACGGTTGGTGCGCTCGTCAGTGAGCTGAAAGACGAGGGCCTGGTAGTTGAAGAGCCCGGAGTTTCTGGTTCGGTTGGCCGACCTTCGCTTACGGTGGCTCCGCGTGCAGAGTCCGCTGTGGTCTTGGCCTTCGACTTTCGCGTGGAACGAGTTGTCGGAGCAGTTGTCGGGCTCGGCGGGATCATCATCGATCGCGTTGAGCACACCCACATGCGCGCGGAGGTAAGCCCAGCCGTGGCCGTGCGTCAACTGCTGTCCATGTCGCACGAGCTGCTGGATTCCGTGCCGCAGGATGCACTGTGGGTCGGTACTGGGGTTGGCGTCCCCGGCATCGTGGATCCACGCGATGGACTGGTGAAGCAGGCACCCAACCTGGACTGGGTCGATGTGCCCTTGGGCAAGTTGCTCTCTCATGCCTTGCGCGACGAATTCGGTGAGGTGCCTTTCACGGTCGTCAGCAACGACGCGGATCTGGGCGCTCTGGCTGAGCACGTGCGCGGGGCAGCAGCCGGCTTGCGAAATGTCATCTATCTGTCGGGTGAGGTCGGCATCGGTGGCGGCGTGGTCTTGAACGATCAGTTGATGTCCGGGGCCGGTGGATTTGGCGGCGAAGTCGGCCACATGGTCGTTGATCCAGATGGTGCCCCGTGCAGGTGTGGCTCGCGTGGGTGCTGGGAGACCGTGATTGGACTTGACGCAATCATCAGTTGTCTGAAGAACGCCAATGGTGACACCACAGTTGCTGATGTCATCGCCTCGGCACAGGCAGGGGATCGCGATACGGTCCGCCGACTCGACGCTGTGGGAGCCTGGCTGGGCATCGGCATCAGCAATCTGATCAACATCTTCAATCCCGATGTCATTGTGCTGGGAGGTCACCTCAGTGAAGTGCTTCCTGAGGTCCGCAAGATCATCGAGGACAAGGTTGCGCACGCGATCCGAGCTTCGCGCGAACAGGTGCACATTGTGGCTCCGGTGCTTGGTGTTGAGAGCACATTGGTTGGCGCTGCTGAGTCCGCATTCGTGCCGCTCCTGGCCGGACCGATTGAGGCCCTGCGCGAGTCCAGCAGCTTTCTGACCTCCTGATGGCTCGGGCTCCGATCACCTTGCGGTGCGGCGATCTGGAACTGGGCATTGACATTGCGCATGGCGGGCGGGCGACGTCGCTGAAACTGGATGGCGTTGAACTCCTGGGAGGCCCGTCCAAGGATCCAGTTGAGCACGGGATGTATCCCATGGGCCCATGGGCCGGTCGCTTGGCTGAGAATCAACTGCATCTTGACGGGCGCTCCTGGCCGATGCCGCGCAACTACAAGGATTGGGCCCTGCATGGAACAGTGCTTGATCGGGCTTGGGTCGTGGTGGGCCTTGCCCAGGAGTCCGATCACGCCTGGTGCGCTCTGCGCACAGAACTTGGCCAGACCTGGCCCTGGCGTGGCAGCATGGAATTGACTTGGTCCTTGCATCGATCAGTGCTGCGCACCAGTCTGAGTGTGCGAGCCCATGACAGCGAATTTCCGGCGGTCATCGGCATGCATCCCTGGCTGCGCAAACGCACGCGCTTTGGGGACGCGCAATGGCAGATGTCTGGCGCTGCGCTGGCGATCAAGGATGACCGCTTCCAACTCAGTGGTGCGTTGCAGACCCCCCCAAGCGAGCACGGATCCTTCGATGACAGTTTTCGAGTCGCAGACCATCGCGCTCGTGTGACGTGGGGCCAGGAATTGACTCTGGAGATTCACCAGTCGCATTCGTGGTTTGTTGTGTATGACGCTCTCGACGAATACCTGTGCGTGGAGCCACAGACAGGACCGCCGAACGGCGTCAATGAAGGCCCCTTCGGGCCGGTCACCATGGTCACTCCGGGCACGCCGCTCAGTCAGCAGACGGCCTGGTCCTTCACGCGTGCGTAGCTGCCGGGGTCAGCGCCACTCGTGAAGACGTGCGCACCGATTCACGGGCGGCATCCAGCACTCGCAGGTTCTCGATGACGTCAGCAATCGGCACTGGCCACGGGGCATCGTGTGCCATTGCCGCGTGGACCTGCGCGTAAAAGCGCGTCCAGTTGCCTGCCTGCATGGCCACCTGCGAGTGGCTTGTCTGACCATCAGGCAGGCCGATGATCAGTTCACCAGTGAATGACTCAGCGCCCCAGTCGGGAGCCAAGGGTGACTGGCCCTCGCGGAGTCGAGACTCCTGACTGTCGGACTCTTCTATGCGAAAGCCACCATTGGTGCCAAGCACGCTGAAGCGTGGCTGCCCAAAGGCTGACACTTGACTACCGAAGAGAAGGCTCAGGGCACCGCTGGCATGAGTGAGCAGGATCTCCATATCGTCGTCGGCACCATCGTGCCGCCGCAGCGAACGGGCGTATGCCGTCACTTCCGTTACTGGACCCAGGAGCTCCATGGCCTGATCCACCAGATGAGCGCCGAAATCCAGCAGCACTCCGCCGAGATCCTGCGGGTCTGAGGACTCGCGCCAATTACCCTTGGGATCAACGCGCAGCCGCTCGAATCGCGACTCAAGGCGATGTGGCGTACCAAGAGCACCGGAGGCAATCACTGACTGCACGGTCAGGAAGTCTGAATCCCATCGCCTGTTCTGAAAGGTGTGCAGCTGGACGCCGGCTGCCTGCGCCTCATGGGCAAGCTGTTGTGCCTCAGCAGCTGATCCAGCCAGCGGCTTGTCGACGACCACATGCTTGCCAGCCGTGATCGCGGCGCGAGCATCCAGGACATGGGCGCGATTTGCGTTGGCCACCGCGACAAGGTCGATATCGGTGCACTCGTCCAGAGCTTGCGCAGTGCTCGGGTAGATAGCTATCCCAGGAATGTCAGTCCTGGCCTGCGCAATCCGATCAGGATTGCTGGTGACGACACCTCTCAATTCAAAGCCAGGCTCGGCACCGATCAAGGGAGCGTGGAAGACGCGTCCGGCCAGGCCATAGCCGAGCAGCAGGACTCCGCGCTCGTTGCTCATGTGTCTAGTGAAGCACTCAAACCGAATAGGGGAATCCCCCTAGGTCAGGTAGCCTTTCCGCCCGTGCCCGCGATCATTCTGCTCGGCTCCCAATGGGGAGACGAAGGTAAAGGCAAGGCGACCGATCTCCTGGGTGGGCGCGTCGACTATGTCGTGCGCTACCAAGGCGGAAATAACGCAGGCCACACTGTTGTCATCGGCGATCAGAAGTTCGCGCTGCACCTGCTCCCCAGCGGCATCCTGACCCCTGAGGTCATTCCCGTCATCGGCAATGGCGTGGTCATCGATCCGGCAGTGCTCTTTGCGGAGATGCGCGGGCTCAATGAGCGTGGAGTGGATACCTCCAAGCTGCTCATCAGCGCCAATGCTCATCTGATCACCCCGTATCACGTCACCTTGGACAAGGTCTCCGAGCGATTCCTTGGCAATTCCAAGATCGGCACTACTGGTCGCGGCATCGGTCCTACCTATGCCGACAAGATCTCGCGCATTGGTATTCGCGTGCAGGATCTCTTTGACACCTCGATTCTTCGTCAGAAGGTAGAGAGCGCACTTGATGGCAAGAATCAGGTGCTGGTCAAGGTCTACAACCGTCGGGCTCTGGACGTGGACGCGATCGTGGAAGCACTGCTGGAATTCGCCGAGCCACTACGCCCATATGTGGCTGACACCTCCCTGCTCCTGAACAAGGCCTTGGATGAGAACAAGGTGGTGCTGCTCGAAGGCGGTCAAGGCACTCTGCTTGACGTCGATCACGGCACCTACCCCTTCGTCACATCAAGCAACCCCACCGCCGGTGGCGCCTGTACCGGAAGTGGCATTGGGCCCACCCGCATCTCGAAGGTGGTTGGCATCCTGAAGGCCTATACAACTCGGGTTGGTTCGGGCCCTTTCCCAACGGAGCTCTTCGACGCTGATGGCGAGCGTTTGCGCAAGATCGGCGGCGAAGTCGGCACGACCACCGGCCGTGATCGCCGATGCGGTTGGTTCGATGCCCCGATCGCAAAATTTGCCACCCGCGTCAATGGTCTGACTGACACCTTCCTTACCAAGCTCGATGTGCTGACCGGCTTTGATCGCATCCCCGTGTGCGTCGCCTATGACGTCGATGGAACGCGCATGGATGAGCTGCCGATGACGCAAACCGGCTTCCATCACGCTGTTCCCATCTACGAGGACCTGCCGGGCTGGACCCAGGACATCTCCGCGGCCCGTACGGTAGAGGATCTTCCAGCCAATGCCCGCTCCTATGTGCAGTTCCTGGAAGACATTTCAGGTACCCGCATCAGCGCAATCGGCGTTGGCCAGGATCGCGATGCCACGATTTCGATTCACGATCTGATCGGCTCGAACTGAGTTCGTCTGTACTGCCCACACTGCGCTGGCGCACGGCATGATGGTCCTGTGAATCCTGAAGAGGGCAAACGGATCGTTGATCTGGATCGCGCACACGTATTCCACTCATGGAGTGCGCAGGCAGCGTTGAATCCGCTGGCAGTCCAAGGCGCTGAAGGCAGTTGGGTCTGGGACTACGACGGCAACAGGTATCTGGACATCTCCTCACAACTGGTGAACGTCAATATCGGGCATCAGCACCCCAAGGTCGTCAAAGCCATTCAGGACCAAGCTGCGGTGCTGGCCACCGTCAATCCCAATTACGCCAATGATCAGCGAAGCCAAGCCGCTGCACTGATTGCCTCATTGGCCCCGAAGCAGTTGAACAAGGTCTTCTTCACCAACGGCGGCGCTGATGCGATCGAGAATGCAATTCGCATGGCGCGTCTGCATACTGGTCGGCGCAAGGCGCTGTCCTTCTACCGCTCGTACCACGGCAATACCGGTGCGGCCATTGCTGCAACGGGTGATCCGCGACGTTGGCCCAATGAATTCGCTGATGGCCATGTGCACTTCTTCGGCCCGTACCTGTACCGCTCGAGTTTCTGGGCAGATGACCAAGCGCAGGAGTGCGAACGTGCGCTCTCGCACTTGGAGCAGGTCATCGCATTTGAGGGCCCGGCGACGATTGCAGCGATCGTGCTGGAATCCGTCGTCGGCACCGCAGGCATTCTCGTTCCGCCGCCGGGCTATCTGCCCGGAGTGCGGGCACTGTGCGATCGCTTCGGAATCGTGCTGATTGCTGATGAGGTGATGTGCGGATTCGGGCGCACCGGTGCCTGGTTTGCCTTTGAGCACTTCGATGTCGAGCCCGACCTGATCACCTTCGCCAAGGGCGTCAACTCCGGCTACGTACCTGTGGGTGGGGTGGTCATCTCGGATGAGATTGCGGCGACATTCGATGAGCGGGTCTTTCCTGGGGGTCTGACATATTCGGGCCACCCACTTGCTGCGGCATCAATCGTTGCGGCGCTCACCGCGATGCAGGAAGAAGGCATCGTGGAGAACGCACGAATGATTGGTGCGGATGTTCTTGGTCCTGGTCTGCGTGCACTGCAGGAACGCCATCCTGTGATCGGAGAAGTCCGCGGCCTTGGTGTGTTCTGGGCGCTGGAGCTCGTTGCTGATCGCGCTACGCGCGAGCCCTTAGCGCCTTATGGCGGTTCATCGGCTGCGATGGCTGATCTCCTGTCGGCGTGCAAGGACAACGGACTGCTGCCGTTCACCAACTACAACCGGCTGCACGTTGTGCCGCCGTGCACCATCACCATCGATGAAAGCAACGAGGCCTTGAAGCGACTTGATGCCGTGTTCACCGTGGTCGATCGGCACTACGTCGGTTCTTAGCGGGCTGGATAAGGTCACGCCTATGCGTGTTCTCGTGATCGGTTCTGGTGCCCGTGAACATGCCCTGGTCGCCTCACTTCTGGTCGACCCTTCGGTGACGTATGTCGCGTGCGCCGCCGGAAATGCGGGCATCGGTGCGGTTGTCGATGTATTCCCCGTCAAGGCTGAGGATCCCGAGGCCGTCGCATTGCTCGCATCTGAAATCTCTGCTGACCTTGTAGTGGTCGGGCCCGAAGGCCCGCTCGTTGCTGGCGTGGCTGATGCCGTCCGTGCGCGAGGCATCGCCTGTTTTGGGCCATCGGCTGCCGCGGCACAGCTTGAAGGAAGCAAGGCATTTGCCAAAGTGGTGATGGCCGAAGCCGGTGTCGACACTGCTCAAGCGCTCGTGTGCGCAGACATGGACGCCGTAGCGGCCGCGCTTGAAGAATTCGGAGCTCCATACGTGGTCAAGGACGATGGACTTGCCGCCGGCAAAGGGGTGGTCGTCACTTCAGACTTGGCAGAGGCGTTGAGGCATGCTTACGCCTGCTTCAGCAATGGCACAGCGAGTGTGTTGATCGAGGAGTACCTCGACGGGCCGGAGGTGTCGCTGTTCGGCATCGCTGACGGCAGGGTCATCGTGCCCCTGCAGCCCGCTCAGGATTTCAAGAGGGCATTTGATGACGATGAGGGACCCAACACAGGTGGCATGGGTGCCTATTCGCCCTTGCCCTGGGCTCCGGCAGATGTGGTGGAAGACATCACTTCGGCTGTTCTTGAACCGATGATTGCCGCAATGCAGAAGCGCGGCACTCCCTTCAGCGGCCTGCTGTACGCCGGGCTGGCGCTCACCTCGCGCGGAATCCGGGTGGTGGAGTTCAACGCCCGCTTCGGAGATCCCGAGACTCAAGTGGTCCTGGCTCGGCTGAAGACGCCTCTTGGGCAGGTACTCATGGCTTCAGCTCAAGGCACCCTCGCTGAATTGCCACCACTGCAATGGCATGAGGGCGCTGCTGTCACGGTGGTCATCGCCTCATCGGGCTACCCCGAGAGCCCTGTCACTGGCGACGCGATCCAGGGCCTTGCTGCTGCTGAGGCAATAGAAGGGGTGCAGATATTGCACGCTGGAACCAGAGTGAACGACGAAGGCCAAGTGCTTTCCGCTGGTGGTCGCGTGCTTTCGGTCACTGCCATCGGGCACACACTCAGCCAAGCGCGCGAACGGGCCTATGCCGGAGTGGACCTGATTGAGCTTGCCGGCTCTCATCACCGGCGTGACATCGCCGAGCTCGCCAGTCAGGCATGAAAGACTGCGTCAGTGACGGCCACTCTTCCAAATGTCCTTGCTGGTCGGTACGCATCTGAGGCCATGTGCTCGATCTGGTCTCCCGATGCCAAGATCGTCATGGAACGCCAGTTGTGGATCGCGGTCATGCGCGCCCAGTCCGAGCTCGGGCTCGGCGTTTCGGCCGAAGCAATTGAGCAGTACATCGCGGTCGTGGACAAGGTTGATCTGGAATCCATCGCTGCCCGCGAGCGTGTGACCAAGCACGATGTGAAGGCGCGCATAGAGGAGTTCAACGACCTTGCCGGTCATGAGCTCATTCACCTTGGCATGACCTCGCGCGATCTCACCGAGAATGTTGAGCAACTGCAGGTGTTGAAGTCCCTGCTGCTGACTCGTGACAAGACCGTTGCCGCACTGCAGCGTCTGTCCAGCTTGGCCGTGGCCTATTCCGACACCGCAATCACCGGTCGTTCGCACAACGTGCCGGCTCAGACCACCACTCTTGGCAAGCGCTTCGCATCGGCAGCCGATGAGCTGCTGATCGCCTATGCGCGCATTGACGATCTCATCGGGCGCTACCCATTGCGCGGCATCAAGGGACCAGTGGGCACTGCGCAGGACATGCTTGACCTCCTCGATGGTGACTCAGCAAAGCTCGCGGCGCTCGAAAAGGAAATCGCCCAGCATCTTGGCTTCGCGCGGATTCTGGACAGCGTCGGTCAGGTATACCCGCGCACTTTGGACTTCGACGTGATCTCGGCCTATCTCGAGGTTGCCGCCGGACCTTCTAGCCTGGCCACCACGATCCGACTGATGGCTGGACTCGATCTGGTCACTGAGGGCTTTCGCCCCGGTCAGGTCGGCTCGTCAGCAATGCCGCACAAGATGAACTCCCGTTCTTGCGAGCGGGTCAACGGCTTCACGGTCATTCTTCGGGGATACCTCACGATGGCCGCTGATCTTGCGGGTAACCAATGGAATGAAGGCGATGTCGCCTGTTCTGTTGTGCGCCGCGTCGCCCTGCCAGACGCCAGCTTCGCTATTGACGGGCTCTTTGAGACCTTCCTTACGGTGCTTGATGACTTCGGCGCATTCCCGGCAGTCATCGATCGCGAACTTGATCGCTATCTGCCATTCCTGTCGACAACCAAGGTGCTGATGGCGGCTGTGCGCAAGGGCGTGGGCCGCGAGATCGCGCATGAGGCGATCAAGGAGCACGCCGTGAGCGTTGCGTTGGCGATGCGCGAACAGTCAGTAGGCGAGAACGACCTGCTTGAGCGACTCGCAGCGGATCCTCGCCTACAGCTGTCCCTTGACGAGTTGCATGCCTTGATTGCCGAACCACTGGCCTTCACCGGAGCGGCCGCGGCACAGGTCCAATCGATCGTCGGTCGGGTGGCAGCGATCACTGCTGAGCATCCGGTTGCCGCCGGCTACTCACCTGGAGACATTCTGTGATCGCTGCACCTGACTACGGCCTGTCGGCCGAGTACGAGCACGTCTACTCAGGCAAGGTGCGCGATCTCTATCGCACACCCGAAGGGCGACTGCTCTTCGTCGCAAGTGATCGCATCTCTGCATACGACTGGGTCCTGCCGTCGCTCATTCCCGATAAGGGGCGCATCCTGACTGCGCTGTCCCTTTGGTGGTTTCGGCAGTTGGAAGACATCGTTCCCAACCACGTCACCCCGGGCAAAGTGCCCGATGAGGTCAAAGGCCGCGCGATGGTCTGTGCCGATTTGGACATGCTTCCGGTGGAGTGCGTGGCGCGCGGATATCTCACGGGGTCTGGCCTAATCGAGTATCAGGCCAAGGGTTCGATCTGCAATGTGGGCCTGCCACCTGGCTTGAAGGATGGCTCCTTGCTGCCCAAGCCGATCTTCACCCCGGCAACCAAAGCCGCGATCGGCGATCATGACGAGAACATCAACTTCGACGAAGTCATCGTGATGATCGGCCAAGAAGAGGCGCAGGAGCTCAAGCGACTCACGATGGCCATCTATGAGCGAGCGTCGGAGATTGCCGATGAACGCGATCTGATTCTCGCCGACACCAAGCTTGAGTTCGGTATCGCAAAGACCGGACGATTCAGCGGACGCATCATGCTGGCTGATGAGGTGCTCACTCCCGACTCCTCACGCTTCTGGCTGCGAGACACCTGGTCGCCGGGCGGGCAGCAGCCCTCCTTCGACAAGCAGTTCGTGCGCGATTGGCTGACGTCTCCAGAGTCTGGCTGGGACAAGTCCAGTGGCCAGCCGCCACCGGCGTTGCCTGAAGACGTCATTGAGCAAACCCGTGCGAAGTACGTTGAGGCTTACGAACGACTGACCGGAAAGCGCTTCGCGTGACCACATGGCTGGTCACCGGCGGCGCCGGGTACATCGGCAACCACGTGACGCGCGCGCTGCTCGCCAGCGGCCGTGACGTGGTGGTCGTGGACGACCTCTCCACCGGCAATGCGGCACGCATTCCGGATGCGGCGGTATTCGTCCAGGCATCCGTCGCCGACAGGGATGCCCTCACCAACGTGCTCACTGAACACCAGGTCGATGGCGTCATTCACCTCGCTGCGAAGAAGGCTCCGGCGGCATCGATCGACACCCCGCTGCATTACTACCGCGAGAACGTCGGCGGGATCATCACCTTGCTGGAGGCAATGGCTGATGCAGGAGTCAGACGCATCGTGCACTCGTCGTCGGCCGCGGTCTACGGCACGCCAGTCAGCAACCCGACCGCTGAGTCAGCTCAGATCAAGCCCGAGTCGCCCTATGGCGAGACCAAGGTCGTCAGCGAGTGGGTTGTGAAGGCCGAGGGCATCGCCACTGGCCTCAGCTGGATCGCGCTGCGCTACTTCAACGTCGCAGGTGCGGGCAGCGACGAACTCGGCGATACCAGCATCAACAACCTCATCCCCATGGTCTTCGACGCGCTCGAGCGCGGGCGCGCGCCGCAGATTTTCGGCGACGACTACCCGACCCCCGACGGCACGGCGATCCGCGACTACATCCATGTGGTCGACCTCGCCGATGCCCACGTCGCCGCTGCGGCCCACCTTGAGCATCAGCAGGAGGCACAGGCCCTCAATGTCGGGCGCGGAGTCGGCGCCTCCGTGCGTGAGGTCATGGATGTCATCTCCGATGTGATCGGCACCGATGTGCACCCTGTGGTGGTCAGCCGACGTCCGGGAGATCCTGAAGATTCGACCGCGGCCACTGCTCGCATTCACGAAGTGCTCGGCTGGCAGGCCCAGTACGACCTGACGGCGATGGTGGCCTCTGCATGGTCGGCGTGGGGTGCCCAGCACGGGCGATAGTTCCTTCCAGTCCTCGGGACTTTCGCCACTGCACGCCTCGCGGCAGTCGGGCTAGCCTCTAAGTGGAGGCAGTGCCATGAAGGTGAATCATGGTCGACATAGGGCTGCGGCTGTGATGGTCGCTGCAGCCATTGCTATTGCGGCCATGACGGCAACCCAGACAGCGCAGGCCGGCACCGACAACGAGCCGCCTGTGGTGCTGCTGTCGCCCGCCGCATGGATACAGAACACTGTGCCTGTCTATGTGCCGATCGGGCAGGGCTTCGACTTGAAGTATCAGTTGAAGGACGACAGCGGAGAGTCCAGGCTCACGTTTGTGCTGTACTCCGGTGGCACGATGGTCCGGACCGTGGGCCCAATGGAATTGGTGCCCGCCAACGGGTCAACCCAGTCGTGGCACATGGATCCGGTCGCTCCGACGTCCGCCGAGACCTCAGGGCCGTTCTCGGTCTGTGCCATCGCGGTCGATGCGAGCGGCAAGGCGTCTGCGCCGAGCCCTCAGGAGTCAAAGGCCTGCACTTGGCTGGCTCTTGAGGTTCCTATCGCGCCGGTGGCGAATGGCTGTGGCGGCCAGCAGTGGGGTCCGACTCTGGGCAAACTGCAGAGCTCCGTGCTCAATGCGCAGTCCTTCGGCGGCGTCAGGGTGGTCTTCAAGTCGGCCTGCGACGCCCACGATGCCGGGTACTCGGGCGTGACGGCGCGTGATCCCGTTGCCGATCGAGTGTTCAACTACCGAACGCTGTCGCGTGAGTGGATCGACAACCAGTTGTTCTGGGACATGGCCACGCTGTGCCAACAGCAGCTCAAGCCGGGAATGGTCACGGCCAACCAGTACAAGTTGTGCGATCCAGGCGTGAGCCTGAAGCGTTACCTGAGCGGGGTCGGCTGGGGTGCAGTCGACCTGGACACCTATGTCCCTCCCGGCGCTCACGTCTACTACGAGGCGGTGCGCAAGTACGCCCGCAAGGCCTATGACACTGACAGCACGATTCCTGGAGTCCAGTACGACGAGAGCGTGCCGGTGACCGTTCCCCCCGCCGGTGGCAGGAACGGCACTTGAGCGGCGACCCTCGTCACGTTCTGGTGCCTGCTCGGCGGTCAGTAGGCTGTGGGTCACGTCCCCCAAGCCTCAGGAGTGCCAGTGGCCCGCGTCGTCGTAGACGTCATGCTCAAGCCCGAAATTCTGGACCCGCAAGGTCGCGCAGTGCAGGGGGCCCTAGGTCGCCTCGGCGTGGTCGGCGTGACCGATGTCCGTCAGGGCAAGCAGTTTGTGATCGAGATCGACGGTGAAGTCACCGTGGAACTGCGCGAGCAACTGCACGCCATTGCCGGGGAGTTGCTGTGCAATCCGGTGATCGAAGACTTCATCCTCGTCGTAGATGAGGCGCAGTAGGAATGCGCATTGGAGTTGTCACATTCCCTGGCTCACTCGATGACGCCGATGCTTCGCGGGCAATCCGGATCGCCGGCGGGGATCCGGTCCCTTTGTGGCATGGTGACGCTGACCTGAAGAACGTTGACGCGGTCGTGCTGCCTGGCGGCTTCTCCTATGGCGATTATCTGCGCTGCGGCGCCATCGCCCGTTTTGCTCCAGTGATGTCAACGCTGGTCGACGCCGCCAACGGCGGACTGCCGGTGCTGGGTATCTGCAATGGCTTTCAGGTGCTGTGCGAGTCGCACCTGCTTCCTGGTGCACTGACCCGCAACGACCATCTGCATTTCATCTGCCGCGATCAGGGCCTGCTTATCGAAGACGCCACGTCAGCTTGGACCAGCAGTTACTCCAAAGGCCAGGAGATTGTCGTGCCATTGAAGAATGGTGAGGGCTGCTTCGTCGCAGATGAGCACACCCTTGATGAACTCGAGGCAGAGGGCAGGGTTGTGGTGCGCTACCTCGGACACAACCCCAATGGCAGCCGCCGCGACATCGCTGGCATTCGCAATGCGCGCGGCAACGTCGTGGGTCTCATGCCACACCCGGAGCACGCGGTTGAACTCCTGACCGGTCCGAGTCTTGATGGTCTCGGCTTCTTCACCAGCATCCTGACTTCGATGGTGAACGCATGAGCGTCGACACCGTTCAGCATGCTGAGCAGTCACCAGATCGGCAGCAGCCCTTTGCTGAACTTGGCTTGAAAGCTGATGAATACCAACGGATTCGCGACATTCTCAAGCGGCGCCCAACAAGCAGCGAACTGGCGATGTACTCCGTGATGTGGAGCGAGCACTGCTCGTACAAATCCAGCAAGGTGCATCTGCGTCAGTTCGGTGAGAAGAAGCCAGAGACCGACAAGCTGCTCGTCGGTATTGGCGAGAACGCCGGCGTTGTCGACATTGGTCAGGGCTGGGCGGTCACCTTCAAAGTTGAAAGTCACAATCACCCGTCCTATGTCGAGCCCTATCAAGGCGCGGCCACCGGCGTGGGCGGAATCGTGCGCGACATCATCTCGATGGGCGCCCGCCCCCTCGCGGTGATGGATCCCCTGCGCTTTGGTCCGGCCGACGCCGCTGACACTCGACGCGTGCTGCCCGGTGTGATCTCTGGCATCGGTGGCTACGGCAACTGCCTGGGCTTGCCAAATATTGGCGGCGAGGTCGTGTTCGACTCCACCTATCTGGGCAACCCACTGGTCAATGCCCTGTGTATCGGCGCCATGCGTCATGAGGACATCCACCTGGCCAGCGCCAAAGGCATCGGCAATCTCGTCGTGCTGTATGGCGCTCGCACAGGTGGCGATGGCATCGGCGGAGTTTCGGTACTGGCGTCAGAGACGTTCAGCGAAGGCGGACCGACCAAGCGCCCGAGCGTTCAGGTGGGTGATCCCTTCATGGAGAAGCTGCTGATTGAGGCCACTCTTGAGGTGCTGCACGCCGGACTCGTTGAGGGCATTCAGGATCTTGGTGGCGCGGGAATCTCCTGTGCCACAAGTGAACTCGCATCCAATGGCGATGGCGGCATGCATGTGTGGCTGGATCGTGTTCTGCTGCGTGACGCCACGCTCACCCCTGAAGAGATTCTGATGAGCGAGTCGCAGGAGCGCATGTGCGCGGTTGTGGCTCCGGAGAATCTGGATGCCTTCATGCTTCTGATTCACAAATGGGAAATCGAAGCGGTGGTGATCGGGGAGGTCACCGGAACTGGCCGACTCACGGTCGAGTGGCATGGCGAGCAGATCGTCGATGTGCCGCCGCGGACAGTTGCGCACGAAGGCCCGGTCTACGACCGTCCCTACGCTCGCCCTGTCTGGCAGGACGCTTTGCAGGCCGACGGTCCAGAGCATCTTGCGCGGCCTTCGACTCCAGCAGCCCTGCGCGAGACTCTTCTGACGATGGTGGCTTCGCCCAATCTTTGCTCCAAGGAATGGATCACATCGCAGTACGACCGCTACGTGCTGGGCAACACGGTGCTCGCGCAGCCCGAAGATGTCGGCATGATCCGCATCGATGAGCACTCAGGTCTCGGCGTTGCGATTTCAACGGACTGCAATGGGCGCTTCACAAAGCTGGATCCCTACACCGGCACCCAATTGGCGCTTGCCGAGTCCTACCGCAATGTCGTGGCTTCCGGCGCTGTCCCATTGGCCGTCACCAACTGTCTGAACTTCGGGTCTCCTGAGGATCCCGACGTGATGTGGCAGTTCGCTGAGGCAACGCGAGGTCTGGCCGATGGCTGCCTGCAACTGGGCATCCCGGTCACGGGCGGCAATGTCTCCTTCTACAACCAGACCGGCGATGTTGCGATCCTGCCAACTCCAGTTGTGGGTGTGCTCGGCGTGATTCAGAACGTTGATTTGCGCACCCCGATCGCGTGGGCGAACAAGGACGAGCGGATCTTTCTGCTCGGTGACACCTTCGACGAATTCGCCGGTAGCGAGTGGGCCAATCACGTGCATGATCACCTCGGCGGAATGCCTCCCAAGGTTGACCTTGAGCTTGAGCGCCTGCTCGGTGAAGTACTTGTCACGGCTTCAAGTGAGCAGATGATCGTTGCCGCGCATGATGTTTCTGACGGCGGCATTGCTCAGGTGCTCGTGGAGATGGCACTGCATTCACGGCTTGGTGCACGGATTCGCATCCCTGAAGACGTCGACCCATTTGTGTTCCTGTTCAGTGAGTCGGCCGCGCGCGCGGTCGTTGCCGCCAGCGGGCTCCTCGCGGGAGCATTCATCGACTACTGCTCGCACCTGGGACTCCCGGTGACCGAGATCGGATTGGTGACTGCAGGGGATTCCCTTGAATTCAGCGGGCACTTCACCATCGGGCTCGAAGAACTGCGCGAGGCCCACACGCGCACGATCCCCGCGCTCTTCGCCTGATGTCGGATGCCATCGCCTCCGCACTCCTTGCGATGGATGCTGGCCAGCCAACGGATCGTGCGATGCTCAAGCAAGCCGTGAAGGACTCCCTGGCGGCTCTTGTCGAGCTTGCCCCAGGGCACAGCGTCGAGATCAGGATCCCGCCCTTTGCTGCAGTGCAGGCCATCCCTGGCGCCAGGCATCGTCGAGGAACACCGCCGGCTGTTGTCGAGACGGATGCGACCACCTGGCTGTTGCTGTGCGCGGGACGCATCACGTGGGAGCAGGCACGCAATGAGGGAAGGGTGCTTGCCAGCGGGGAGCGATCCGACCTGACCCCCTGGCTTCCATTGGCGCTTAACTTAGGTTAGGGTGCCCTAACTTCATTCCCTTTCAGAAAGGCAGTCCTATGAAGCGCTTACGCGCAGTTGCGGCCCTGGCCGTTGCATCCCTGGCCCTTGCTGCATGCAGTTCCACAGCCGAGCCCGAAGCCACCGCCACGGCAACTGAGGGCTCCTCAGGGATCACGGTCTACTCGGGACGCAGCGAGGAACTCGTCGGACCGCTGTTTGCGATGTTCACTGAGCAGACCGGTATCCCCATCAACGCGCGTTACGGCGACACAGCTGAGTTGGCTGCGCAATTGGTTGAAGAGGGCGATGCATCGCCAGCGCAGGTCTTCTTCGCACAGGATGCCGGAGCCTTGGGCGTTGTCGATGCAGAAGGACTGCTCACTGCACTCCCATCAAATGTCGCAACGCTCGTGCCTGAGAACTACCGGGCCCCCAGCGGCAACTGGACTGGCGTGACCGGTCGCGCGCGGGTGATCGCCTATGACCCCCAGCAGGTGCAGGATGCAGATGTGCCGACTTCCGTCTTCGAACTCACGGACAAGAAGTGGGCCGGGCAGGTGGGGATCGCACCGACGAATGCGTCGTTCCAGTCCTTTGTCACTGCAATGCGCGTGAGCCAGGGAGACAAGAAGACCAAGGCCTGGCTCGAGGGCCTGGTTGCCAACGACGCACAGATCTTCGAGAAGAACGGACTGATCCTGGATGCAGTGGATTCAGGACAGATTCAACTCGGACTCGTCAATCACTACTACTGGTATGAGAAGGCTGCCGAAGTTGGCGCGGATGCCATGCGCGCCAAGGTCGCCTTCACTGCGCCAGGTGACCCCGGCACCTTGGTCAATGTCGCTGGCGTTGGCATCCTGAAGTCGGCCGCGGGCAATGCTGATGCCGATGCATTCGTTGCCTGGTTGCTCTCTGATGCGACCCAGCAGTGGTTCGTGGAGAACACTTTTGAGTACCCGCTCATCCCGGGGGTGGCAGCCGTTGATGGGATTCCGAGTCTGGATTCGCTGCGTGGCCCGGACGCTGCGCTGTCCGAACTGGCCGACCTGCCAGGAACCCTTGAGATGCTGCAGGAGGTAGGCCTCTTGTGATGCATGCGCGTGTCTCCCGCTCGCTGCTCGCGCTCAGTGGCGTCACTGCTCTCATCGCAGTGACGCCACTGGCGTACCTGCTTGTGCGCGTGGTTGATGCCGGACCGGTGAAGGTCTGGTCTGCACTCGTGCGTATGCGCACTCTTGAGACGGCAGTCACGAGTGTGGCGCTGGCAGCCACAGTGATCCTCTTGTGCGTGGCGATCGGAGTGCCCGTGGCCTGGGCGCTGGCACGGATGAAGGTGCCGTGGGCCGCGGCTTGGACAGTGCTGCTTGCTCTGCCGCTTGCCATCCCCTCCTATGTGGCGGCGTATGCCTGGCTTGCCGAATTTCCAGGAATGTCGGGGTTCTGGGCGGCTGCCCTGGTGCTGACTCTCGTATCGATGCCGTACGTGATCATCCCGACGACCGTGGCCTTCCGGAATTGCGATGCAGGCCTTGAAGAGGTGGCCCGTACCTTGGGACGTGGCCCGTGGGGGACTTTCTGGTCCGCGTCGATGCCCCAGGCATGGCCGGCTACTGCAGCTGGTGCCCTGCTTGTCGGGCTCTATGTGCTCTCCGACTTTGGGGCCGTCGCACTGTTTCGTGTCGACGCCTTCACGCGCGTGATCTATGCCTCCTATCGAGGAAGCTTTGATCGCACGACAGCAGCAGTGCTGGCTGTGGTGCTGGTGGCACTGGCATTGCTGCTCATCCTGGCTGAGCGACGTGTGCGCGGCCGGACCTCACGCTGGCGAGTGGGCAGCGGAACAAGCAGGCGGGCAGCAGTCCTCGTCCTGACAAGGCTGCAGACACTCGCGGTCATCGCGGGTCTGAGCGTGGTTGTCATTGCCGCCATCGTCATTCCTGTGGTGTCGCTGGTGAGACGCTTGATCGAAGGCAGTCGCCGCCCGCTTGACTGGGGTGAACTCGCGCAGGCAACTCTCAATACCTTTGGTGTGTCGACCTTGGGCGCGATAGCTGTGGTGCTGCTGGCTCTGCCGATAGGCGTGCTTGCCGCTCGGTCTCGGGCGCGCAGCGTCCGCGTGCTTGAGGCGTTGTCCTACACAGGTCACGCCTTGCCCGGCGTGGTCGTTGGTCTGTCGTTGGTCTACTTCACTCTTCTTGTCGTGCCCGGCATCTACCAGTCACTGGCTGCCCTGGTTCTGGCTTACGTCATCTTGTTCCTGCCGAAATCGATCGGAGCCTGGCGCACTTCGGTCGCTGCAGTGCCGCCGGCCCTGGAGCAGACAGCCCGAACCCTGGGCCGCTCGCCGCTGGCGGCCTGGTCCAGCACGACTCTGCGGCTGGTGACTCCGATGGTTGCGGCGGGTGGCCTGCTGGTCTGCCTCACAGCAATGAAGGAGCTGCCAGCCACGCTCATGCTGCGGCCGACGGGATTCGACACGCTGGCGACCGAGCTGTGGAGTCGAACCGAGATCGCTGCCTACGGTGCCTCGGCGCCCTACGCCTTGGCTCTCATCGTGCTCGCTGCGGTGCCGGCATGGCTGCTGACGTGGGCAACTCAGCGCCGAAGCAGCCCTGCGCTTTCTGGTGCACCTGCTGACTTGGCGGGACCATACGCTCGCATGCAAGTCAACGGTACGGTGGATTTGTGACCCGGGTGCTGGTGGACGCCCTCGTCGTGGGCTACTCCTCCTCCCAAGCTGTACTCAATGGTCTGGATTTGGACGCGCCCTCAGGGCGCCTGACCGCTGTGCTGGGGGCCAGCGGTTCGGGCAAGACCACCTTGCTGCGCACCCTTGCGGGATTCCTGCGACCGATGAGCGGCTCGGTGTCATTTGGTGAGCGAGTGGTCGCCGGCCCCGGCTCCTGGATTCCCCCGGAGAGCCGCCGGGTCGGCATCGTGCCGCAGGAAGGCGCCTTGTTTCCGCACCTGGACGTCGCCGGAAACGTCGCATTCGGCCTGCGCGGTCAGGCAGATACCGCCGCCCGGGTCGAGGAGGTCTTGACCAGCGTGGGGATGCAGGGATTCCAGAAGCGCAGGCCGCATGAACTCTCCGGTGGCCAGGCTCAACGAATCGCCCTTGCGCGAGCACTCGCCCCACGCCCTGATGTGGTGCTGCTCGATGAGCCCTTCTCGGCCCTGGACGCAGGCATGCGAACCCGCATCTCTGAGGAGGTCTGCGGGGTGCTGGCTGAACTGCGAACCACGGCAATCCTGGTCACTCACGACCAGCAGGAAGCGCTGGCGCTGGCCGACCAAGTCGCCTTCATTGATGCCGGGACAGTGGTGCAGGCCGCCAGCCCTTGGGAGCTGTACAACGCTCCAGTCGACCTTGCCACCGCTCGTTTTGTCGGTGAGGTCATCGAATTGCCTGCGCGGCGTGTTGATGCTGCTGGTGTTCAGTGCGCTCTGGGCTACGTCGCACTGGCGAATCCCAGCGACACCACGCAGAACGGCATTCTTGTGTTGCGGCCTGAGCAGATCGAACTGAGCGCCGCGGATTCCGCCTCTGGTGCGCCCGGTCGAGCCCGGGTGGTGAGCGCTCGATACCGCGGGCATGACTCGATGGTGCACCTTGAGTTGGCCGATGGACTGCTTGCCGTCGTGCGGGTCCTGGGCCGTGAGCGATATGCGGCAGGCGACGATGTTGTGCTGACCGTTCGCGGAGCGGGTCGCATATTTGCCAGCGCATAGTCGCGTAGGCTGACGGCGTGCGAGGCGACGGGCTCTTATCCCACGATCTGCTTCCAGGTGAGAAAGGCCCACAGGACGCCTGTGGCGTGTTCGGTGTCTGGGCTCCTGGCGACGAAGTCGCAAAACTGACTTACTTCGGGCTGTACGCGCTGCAGCATCGCGGACAGGAATCTGCCGGCATAGCCGTCAGCGATGGCGGCAACATCGTGGTCTACAAGGACATGGGCCTGGTCTCACAGGTGTTCAATGAAGCCAGCCTTGAGTCATTGCGCGGTCACGTTGCCATTGGTCACACGCGCTACTCCACCACCGGTGCCAGCATCTGGGAAAACGCACAGCCAACATTTCGATCAACTGCCACTGGCCACATTGCCTTGGGGCACAACGGAAATATCACCAACACTCCTGAACTGCGGGTACGACTTCGCGAGCTGTCCAAGGATTCCGGTGAGCTGCAGTTCGACAGCCAGATCACGATGACCAGCGACACCGATGTGCTCACTGGGTTGATCGCAGCGCATCCTGATCTCAGCATTGAAGAGGCAGCTCGCCTTGAGCTGCCCAATGTTCGTGGTGCCTTCTCGCTGGTGTTCATGGATGACGATGCCCTCTACGGCGCTCGCGATCCGCAGGGCATTCGTCCGCTCGTGCTGGGTCGCCTCGAACGTGGCTGGGTGCTGGCAAGTGAGACTGCAGCCCTGGACATTGTCGGCGCCTCCTTCATCCGCGAGGTCGAACCAGGTGAGTTGATCACCATCGACGGGCAAGGCCTGCGATCGCAGCATTTCGCGAAGGCTGATCCCAAGGGCTGCCTGTTCGAGTACGTCTACCTCGCTCGACCCGACACGACCATTGCTGGACGCGGTGTGCAGGCGGCACGCGTGGAGATCGGCCGCCGTCTTGCAAATGAGTTCCCAGTTGAAGCCGATCTGGTGATTCCCGTTCCAGAATCTGGTCGCTATGCGGCTATCGGCTATGCGCAGGAATCAGGCATCCCATTCGCCGAGGGCCTGGTCAAGAATGCCTATGTCGGACGCACCTTCATCCAGCCTTCTCAGACCATTCGCCAGTTGGGTATCAGACTGAAGTTGAACCCACTGCGCGACGTCATCGCAGGCAAGCGCCTGATCGTCGTGGACGATTCCATCGTGCGCGGCAATACCCAACGGGCACTCGTGCGCATGCTTCGTGAAGCTGGCGCGCTGGAAATCCACGTGCGCATCTCCAGTCCGCCAGTGAAATGGCCGTGCTTCTACGGCATCGACTTCGCCACTCGTGCTGAGCTCATCGCTACCGGACTGTCGGTCAGCGAGATCTGCAACTCCATCGGCGCCGACTCTCTTGGCTATGTCTCCTTGGAGGCGCTCACTGAGGCCACCACAATCCCGGCCGATCGGCTCTGTCGCGCTTGTTTCGATGGCGTGTACCCCGTGCAGATCCCAGACCCAGAGGTCGTGAGCAAGCAGGTGATGGACGGCATCGAGCGTCGAGTCGTGAAGGCTGCCGAGGCGCAGGGCACTTTGGCCGTGACATTCGAGGCCGAGCCGGTATGACCGGTGCCTCATACGCCGCCGCCGGAGTAGATGTTGAAGCCGGTGATCGTGCGGTCGAATTGATGCGCGCGTCAGTCAGCGCTGCACAACGCCCAGAGACTTTCGGCGACTTCGGCGGATTCGCCGGGCTCTTTGATGCCAGCGCATTGATTAAGTACCGCAAGCCTTTGCTCGCAACTTCCACAGACGGTGTCGGCACCAAGATCGCAGTGGCTCGAGCCATGGGCATCCACAACACCATTGGCATTGATCTCGTTGCCATGGTCGTTGATGATTTGGTCGTCTGTGGCGCTGAGCCGCTGTTCATGACGGACTACATCGCCACCGGGTCCGTGCAACCAGAGCGCATTGCTGCAGTCGTCTCGGGTATCGCTCGCGGCTGTCAGCTGGCCGGATGTGCCTTGCTTGGTGGCGAGACTGCTGAGCATCCGGGGCTGATGGCCCCTGACGAGTACGACGTTGCAGGCGCCGGTACCGGAGTCGTTGAAGCCGATGAGCTGCTTGGACCGCATCGCGTGCTTGCTGGCGATGTCGTCATCGCTCTTGGCGCTTCGGGCTTGCACTCCAACGGCTATTCGCTTGCGCGCTACGTGCTGCTCGGTGATTCTGGGCCTGGCCTGCACGCGCACATTGCTGAACTTGGCCGCACTGTCGGCGAGGAGATGCTCGAGCCGACGGCCGTGTACGCCCTGGACTGCCTTGCCTTGATGAAGAGTGTTCAGGTGCACGCCTTCAGCCATGTCACCGGTGGCGGTCTCGCGGCAAACATCGCTCGCGTACTGCCCATCGATCTTGCAGCTGACATCCAACGACCCAGCTGGCAGCCGCTTGCAATCTTCGAGCTGATTCAGCGCACAGGCAATGTCGCGCAACTTGAAGCTGAGCGCACCTTCAACATGGGCGTTGGCATGGTCGCGATTGTGAGCCCTGATGAAGTCGACGCGGCACTTGCCCTGCTGCACTCACGCGGCCTGACCGCCTGGGTCTGTGGTGAAGTGCGGGTTCGCCAGGACGCAGAGCAAGGCGATGCTGAAGCCAAGGGCGGCAAGGGTGGTGCAGTGACGCTGCGAGGGTCCTACCGGCGCTGATCAGCGCTCGTCAGCCTCGTCTTCGTCGTCCTGTTCGTAGTACTTCGCGTAGGGGTCTTCGTCCTGGTCCTCTTCGACTTCTTCTACGGTGATCTCGGCGACATAGGCAGCCGTCACCTCGCCTCCGGCAAGTTCAGCCTGGAGACGGTCAAAATCGGTCTGCGGGCCCCCATATTTCAGGGCACGGGCAACCTTCGTTTGCTTAGCCTTAGCTCGGCCGCGCCCCATGGCTCGACCCCCTCATCCGGGATCTGCCCCGGCTCATTGGACGGAAAAAGTGCAGCGGGATGCTTCCCCTGCTGCGGTGAGTAGCGTACCTGTTCGCAGCCGTGGTCAGATGCAATGGGTTCTGTTTTGTGGACGATTCCCTCACGAATGGCGCAGAAAGTGCCACGTGATGAATATTTACCGAATAAATCCTCCCAAAGTGCTTGCCGAGGTGCGTGGCGAATGTCACAGTACGTCCCACGTCAGGCACTTTGCCGGGCCGACAGGAGGTTCTCGTGACTGGTCGCGGAGCGGATATCGAGCAACTGCTCACTCCATCAGAGGTCGCAGCCCTCTTTCGGGTCGATCCCAAGACGGTGACCCGATGGGCGAAGGCTGGCAAGTTGACCAGCATCCGCACCCTCGGCGGACACCGCCGCTATCGGGCCACTGAGGTCCAGGCTCTTCTGGAAGTTCAGGGCCCGCTGGCAGTGAACGGCGCCTAAGCTCCTTCTTCGCTTTCAAAGGCGGCAACTGCCGTTGGCAGGGTCGGGAACATGTGCTCCCGACCAATGCGCCCGCCGACCCCATGCAGCATCAGTTCTGCCTCGATCTCTGACGTCACCCGCACCAGGCACAAGCGAATGCCGGAGTTCTCGCAGTGATTGCGCACTCGCTCCAGGGCATCCAGCCCTGTGATGTCGACCTCCACATTGGCCTCCATATTCAGCAGGAGCCAGCGCGGCTTTGGCGCCGCCGATTCAATTGCCGCTTCGCACCTGCTCGCGAAGTCATCGGCATTGGCAAAGAACAGCGGTGAGTCGTAGCGGAACACCAGCAAGCCAGGGATCTGGTGCGCGTCCGGGTAGTCCGTGATGTCATGCCAGCCGGCCAGGCCTGCCGGCTGCCCGAGCACCGCCGCATGCGGACGCGCCACGCGCGTCAACAACTCGAAAATCGATAGCGCCACTGCGAAGAGCACTCCCCAGAGAATGTCAAAGAGCAGCACGGCAGCCGTGGCGACTACGGCCAGGTAGAACTCTCGGTGACGGAACTTGAACAGCCGCTTGAACTCCGGGATGTCGATGAGCTTTGTCGCCGCGTACACGACAAGCCCGCCGAGCGCCGGCAGCGGAAAGCTTGCGAGCAGCCCACCGAATCCAAGCAGCACCACAAGCGCACCGAGTGCTGCAACGAGTGAATACAACTGAGTGCGAGCCCCGGCAGCGTCACCCAGACTGGCTCGGCTCGCGCTGGAACTGACCGGGAAGCCATGGGCTAGCCCTGCGACAATGTTCGTGGCTCCCAAAGCCAGCAGTTCCTGATTGGGATTGATGTGGTGATGATGCCGATCACCGAACATTCGACCTGTCAGCAGGTTGTCGGCATACGCGACGACGAAGATGCCAAGCGCGGGGATCAGCAGCATGCGCACGTCATCTGCAGAAATGCCGCCGAAGGTCATCGAGGGAATGCCTTGCGCAACGGGACCCACAGTTTGGACGCCGCGGTCCTGCAGATCGAAGACGGAAGTGATGACTGCCGAGCCGGTAATGACGACAAGTGCAACGGGGAAGCGCGGAAAACGACGGCTGAAGACGATCAGCAATGCAGCAACGCTCACACCCATTGCAAGGCTTGGCCATGAGACGGTGTCGTCGCGCGCGCTCTGAATGAATGACTGCAGATCAGTGATGAACGAATCGCCGCTGACATCCAAGCCCGTCACCTTGCCGAGCTGACTCATCATCATGATGACGGCCACGCCGGCCATGTAGCCCACGAGTATTGGCTTTGAGAGCGCATCGCCGATGAAGCCAAGTCGCAGCACCCACGCGGCCAGCGCGAACAGCCCGCACATGAGAGCCAGCAGCGCAGCCAGGGCCGCGTATCGCGCCGGGTCGCCGACGGCGAATGGGGCAAGGGTTGCTGCGGTGAGCAAAGCGGTCGTGGATTCGGGGCCGGCGCTGAGCAGGCGAGATGTGCCAACGAAGAAGTATGCGACCAGGGCAAGCACGACGACCCAGAGGCCGACTTGGGCGGGGATGCCAGCCAGAGTCGAGTAGGCCATGACCTGTGGCACGAGATAGGCCAGCACGGTGATGCCACCAACAAGATCACCGCGCACATGTCCGCGCTCGTAATGCCGCAGGTTGGTGAATCCAGTCATGACCCGTGCAGAGGACGAGTCATGACTGCTCACAAGGTCACGTTAGTTCCGACGCGCCTGAACTAGTGGCGTGCGCGCATTCCGATGAGCTTGTCGATTGCTAGGAAGACGAATCCCAGAAGGATTCCGAAGATCACGACGCCGAGCAGATTGATGGTGACTGTTCCGTAGCCATGCGCACCAACATCGATGAAGCCGTACGGGTAGGAGTCAATGATTGCCCCGCGTACAAGGGTGTAGGTCACCCAGATGAAAGGGATGATCAAGGCGAGGAACACCGTTGCAAGGCGGAAGAGTCCTCGCGGGCCGATCAGGAGAAAGACGAGCACCGTCAGCACTGGAGTGATGTAGTGCTCCAGAGTGTTGGACACGTACTGCCAGCCCTCAAGTTGCACCTCCGGCGCGAGAACGATCGCGAAGATCAAGCCCGTGACGGTGATCATGATCAGCGAGTCCATCCGCAGCACTCGGAAGACTCCAGAGCGGCGCAAGGGATTGATCCACAACAGCGTTGCAACAATCACAACAACGATGTTGCTCCAGATTGTGAAGTAGCTGAAGTAGTCGATCGCACGGCCGACGATGCCGGCAGATCCAGACTCGTTGAAACCGAAGAGGGTTGGCACAGCATTGGTGTTGGGGTAGGAATCAATTACATTCAGAAGAAGCGCGATGGCAAGTCCGAGGAATGCGAGCAAGGCGTTGAGCCCAAAGAGCCAGCGATGCTTGACGGCCCCTGTGGTCACTTCGATTTCAGACATGAAGCGCAGCCTAGGCAGCGCAGCCGCTAAAGACATTCACCGAACCCAAACATTCTTCCCACTACTTTCTGACACAAGTTTGGGAAAGTCAGCGTTACTCCTCGCATGATGCGAGCCAAAGAAGGAGCGGTCATGCCCGATAACGAAGAAGCCCCTACTGACGCAACATCTGAACTTCCACCGGTCCAACCAGCACCGGCAGCAAGCGTCGCACCGCCCGCAACGGCTGCGCCCGCACCGGTTGTCGTGGATCAGCCATCGGGTCACTCGACCACAAAGGTGCTCCTGGCTGCCGGCGCCGGCGCGCTCGTTGTGTTTCTCATCGCTGCCGCAGGCATCGTGGGCTACGCAATTGGCACGCACTCAAATGACGACGGTGGCATGCGTCCGGCTCGGATGGCTCAAATGCAAGAGCACTTTGGCAAGCAGCATGGGCAGCGCGGACAAGACGGTCAGGGCGGACGATTTGGCCCAGGCATGGGTCAGGGTCCGGGCGGGATGATGGATCAACAGCAAGGCGGTTCTCAGAGCTACCCACAAGGTCAGCAGGGAACCATGCCGCAATTCCCCGGCATGCCCGGCCAGCAATCTGGCGGCATGATGGGGCAGTTGCCGTCGCAGTAAACACAGCAGTAATCACCGAAGCAATCACAGCAACTCCAGTTGGGGCCGGTCATTGACCGGCCCCAACTGCTTTGTCCGGCATGCTGAACCTGTATCCAATGGAGGTCGCGCATGAGTAGGACCAAGTCTTCGTCGCTCGCTTTCTGCCTGATCTCCGCAGCGATCCTGTTGTCCAGTTGCGCCCAGGAACCGGCGGGGCAGGAGTCCTCCGTCACCCCGATCTCGACCTCAGCCTGCGATCAGACGGCAATCACTGCTGCCATTCAATCGTTCTATGCATCCACTGAAGCCACCGAATCAACGGGACTGGCTCTGCAATCTGTGTCGAGCGTGGAGTGCGCAGATGACTGGGCGGTGGCGCAGATTGTGGTCGGCGATGGGCAAGGACATGACCTGGCCGACCATGAAGTTGCCCAGCGTGTTGATGGAAAGTGGGCCATCGCTGATCGGATGACGGTGTGTGGCACCTGGAATCCAAAGAAGCCAGCACAAATACCTGACGACGCCGCAATCAATTCGACCCTTTACGCCGCAGCATGTACGACGAATTGAGCACTACTCTCAGTTCTATGCGGACCATGGTTATCGATCACCCACTCGTTGCTCACAAACTCACGAAGCTTCGCGATCAGGACACTTCCTCAGTCACCTTCCGACTGCTCGCCGAAGAACTGGTGACCCTGCTGACCTACGAGGCCTCGCGCTCACTCCTTGTTCACCCGGTAGAGATCGTCACGCCAGTTGCGCCGATGCAGGGCGTTGAGCTAGCCGATCCGCGACCAGTGGTCGTACCGATCCTGCGAGCTGGGCTGGGGATGTTGAGCGGGATGATGAAGTTGATGCCGACTGCTGAAGTTGGTTTCTTGGGCATGGTTCGCAATGAAGCCACTCTTGAGGCCACGACCTATGCCGATCGGCTTCCGCCCGATCTTCACAATCGCCAGGTGTTCGTTCTGGATCCAATGCTGGCAACCGGCGGCACTCTGGTCGCAGCGATTGATCTACTTCTCGCCCGCGGCGCGCGCGATGTCACTGCCATCTGTTTGCTGGCAGCACCCGAGGGGCTGAAGCACGTTGAGGAGACCTTCGCTGATAGCGATGTTGAAGTCACCATCGTCACCGCTGCTCTCGACGACCATCTCAATGAGCACGGCTATATCGTGCCTGGCCTTGGCGATGCGGGCGATCGGCTGTATGGCGTTGTCTAACAGGTGACTGGCTAACGGTTAGCCACCGGCTGAGATTCTGCGCGGACCTGATTCAGTACTTGCGCGGCTTGCGACCAAATCGGCGCTTGAGTTGCTCAATTGGGTCCTTATCTCGGGTGAGTTCAGCTGTGCCCCACACGCTGAGGGTCGTCCACTGAAAGACGTAGGCGACGGAATCCCTGAGCCCTGCGATTCCGTGGCGCCGTTCGCGCTTGGGTTCAATCGGAGCCTTCGGTATGTCTTCCGCGCGCAAAGCCTCATCTTCAGCAGTGACGGGATTGACTGAGCGCATCTCTGCTGGAGTTCCCAAGTTCGCCAATGGATTCGGATCATCGAAACTCGAGTCTGGTGCTGGTTCTGGTAGAGCCATCGTGCTCACCTCTCCTTCAATTTGAGGTTATGCCCCTTTCGTGTCGGAAGCCTCGGCTTCCGGTCGCAGACGCGTCGCAACATGAATGCGAGAAACTCATGCGCAGGTACCATCAACTATGGCTGCACTAATGATCTGGTCGGTGATCGCGCTCGTGGCGGTGATCCTTGAAGTACTGATCTCCGATCTCACCTTCTTGATCCTTGCAATCGCCGCAGCCAGCGGGGGAGCAGCCTCGTTGTTCGGCGCCCCCGTGTGGCTGCAGATTCTGATCTTCGCTGCCGTGGCCCTTCTGGGTCTGCTCGGCGTACGGCCAGCGATGCAGAGGCGACTGGGCTTGGCCAAAGAGTTCAAAACAAATGTTGATGCCATTCCTGGCTCGCGTGCTCGCACTACTGAAATCACCACTGTCGAAGCCGGGCTCATCCGCTTGAACGGGCAATCATGGTCTGCCCGAGTCGACAGGGAAGGCCCGCTCACGGATCCAATTCCAAGCGATGTCGATGTGATCGTCACGCGCATTGACGGCGCAACTGCACTTGTCCAGCCGTTCAACAATTCTTAGAGAGAAGACCTCGTGGATGCAGTACCAGTAGTCGGCGGTGTTATCGGCATGCTCTTTGCGATCTTCGTGCTCATCACGGTGTTCAGATCGATCCGCATTGTCGGACAGGGCACAACCCAGATCATTGAACGCCTTGGTCGCTACAACCGGACGATGACTCCCGGGCTGTCGCTGCTGGTGCCTTTTGTTGATCGCGTTCACCAGAAGATCGATATGCGCGAGCAGGTTGTCTCGTTTCCTCCGCAACCTGTGATCACTCAGGACAATCTGGTGGTGTCCATCGACAGCGTCATCTACTTCACAGTGACTGATCCCCAGAAGGCCGCGTACGAGATGGCCAACCCACTCATGGGTATCGAGCAGCTCACCGTGACCACTTTGCGTAACGTCATCGGTTCCCTGGATCTGGAAGCAACGCTGACCTCGCGCGATGAGATCAACAGCCGACTACGCGCCGTGCTCGATGAGGCCACCGGCCAATGGGGTATCCGCGTCAATCGCGTGGAGCTCAAGGCGATTGATCCGCCAGCGTCGGTTCAAGAGGCCATGGAAAAGCAAATGCGCGCCGAGCGTGAACGTCGGGCAGTGATCTTGACCGCTGAAGGCGAGAAGGGCAGCGCGATTCTCAGCGCCGAAGGCGCGCAGCAGGCAGCGGTCCTGCGGGCCGAAGGTGACAAGCAGGCAGCGATTCTGCGAGCCGAAGGTGAGGCGCAGGCACTCAACACGGTCGTGACGATGATTCACGAAGCCGGTGTCGACCAGACGGTGCTGGCATACCAATACCTCCAGATCCTCCCAGCCATTGCCAATGGCACGGCCAGCAAGGTCTGGGTGCTTCCGGCGGAGCTTTCCAAGGCCATCGGCCTGCTCGGCGAGGCCTTCACTCCAAACTCAGGCTCAGCAGCCGCCAAGCCCACCCAGCCAAATGGAGATTCGACGCCTTCGTAGGGATATTTGTGCTTGGCTGGTGAGCATCAAGCCTGACCCTCGCTAGGCGATATTCCGGAGGTTCCACATGGCCCTGCCAGCAGACACCCAGATAGTTTCCGTCGACGATCACGTGGTCGAGCACCCCCGGGTGTTCCTGGATCGCCTCCCCGCCAAATACGCCGACGTCGCTCCTCGCATCGAGAACATCGAGGGTGCTGATTGGTGGATCTATGAAGGCGAGAAGGCGTCGAACTTCGCGACCAATGCGGTTGCCGGCAAGCCCCACAAGGAGTTCGGTCAGGAGCCGCGCAGCTACTCCGACATGCTGCAAGGCTGCTACGCAATAGATGAGCGCATCAAGGACATGGACATCGAGGGCGTGCATGCCCAGTTGTGCTTCCCGACCTTTGCCGGTTTCGCCGGCAGCGCGCTTGCGCAGTCAAAGGACTTCAAGCTCGCCGAGCTCGTGATTCAGGCGTACAACGACTTCATCATCGACGAGTGGTGCGCGCCGTATCCGGACCGGCAGATTCCGCTGATGATGGTGCCGTACTGGGATGTTGAAGGAACGGTCAAGGAGATCAACCGGACGGCTGCCAAGGGCGCCAAGAGCATCACCTTCCCAGAGCTGCCAGACCGCATTGGTCTGCCCTCCTGGCACACCACGCACTGGGACCCAGTCCTGGCTGCCTGCCAAGAGGCAAACCTCCCGCTCTCGCTCCACTTCGGCAGTGGCGGATTCCCCTTGATCTCAGATGAGGGCCGTTCGAGCAACTTCACCGTCGGCATCTCATTGTTTGGCTTGAACTCGGCAAGCGCGCTGGCTGAGTTGTTGCTCAGCCCGGTATTCCACAAGTTCCCCGGCGTGAAGATGGCACTGTCTGAAGGCGGCGTTGGCTGGATGCCCTACATGCTTGAGCGCATCGACTACGTGTGGGATCGCCACCGCTGGTACAACGACGTGAACCGGGAAGTGAAGCCCTCTGACTTGTTCAAGGATCACGTCTACGGATGCTTCATCGTTGATGAGGCCGGTATCCGCAATCGCGATCTCATCGGTGTTGACAACATCATGTTCGAAAGCGACTACCCGCACTCAGACAGCAACTGGCCGCACACGCGCAAGCTGCTGGAGGCGACGATGACTGATGTGCCTGATGACGAGGCCCAGAAGATCACTGAGTGGAATGCGCGCAAGCTCTACAACTTCCCGCGCAGTTCGTAGAAGTTACCTTCGAACGACAAAGTGAGCCCCAGCCTGGATCTTTAGTGCTGGGGCTCACTTATAGTTGATCGCTAGCGCTTGGCGCTTTCGCTGAGTAGCTTTCGTTCGTGCGGTACTGGTGGGTGAATCAAGGGCAGACGTACCGGAGTGAAGTTCCGGGCGGTTATATGTGGTCGCCCAAGACGAACAACAATGGCGGACGCAGTCAGTACTACCTCAACATGACCATGGTTGATCCTGGAGACGTTGTCCTGTCGTACGCAGGTTCGCAAATCCGAGCGGTCGGGATTGCTGTTAGCACTGCTTTCGAGTCACCGAAGCCTCAGGAATTTGGTAGCGCCGGCGCAGTGTGGGCGGACTTGGGTTGGCGAGTAGAAGTCGACTTCAAAGAACTCGCAAAGTCAGAGCGAGTGCGACCTAAAGATTTCCTGAATGAGTTGCTGCCGTTGCGGCCGGAAAAGTACTCCCCGATCCAAGAGAACGGCAACAGCCTTACCGCGTATTTGTTTGAGATTCCGGAAGCTTTCGCTCATGTGATCTTGAGCAAGGTTGAGTCTGCTGTTGATTATGAATTTGGCCGCACTTTGCAGCGAAATGACCTTGACCTTCGTCGGATCGGCGAGGACAAGCTTGAGCAATTCCTCAAGCGGGCTCCAATCGAGGAAACAGACCGGACTGCACTTATCGCCGCTCGCCGTGGGCAGGGTCGTTTCCGCGAGGGTGTGTCCTTCGTTGAGCCGTCTTGTCGGTTCACTGGGGTTTCAAATCCGCAACTTCTCGTGGCCAGCCATATACAGCCTTGGCATCGATGTCAGACGAATGAGGAGCGACTGGATCGATTCAATGGGTTGATGCTGACTCCCACCTACGATCGCCTCTTTGATCGAGGGTTTGTGACATTTGACCAGCAGAGTCAATTGATCATCTCGCAGCACCTGCCTCGCGACGACATGCAAAAGATTCGTATGGATCCTGACTTCGTCACCGAGCCTTTCCGCCCCGCTCAGTTGAAGTACTTGGAATACCACCGAGAGCACGTATTTCAAGCTGCTTAAACATTCGCGCGATCGGCTCCCAGGTATCCCGGGAATGCCTTGCGGACAAGGCATTGAGCCGATACCCCTCAAAAGATGAGGGAAGGCGGCGAAGTGTCTGAAGCGTCCGTTGAAGACGGGAATCGACCCAGAGTGAAGGTAATGCGTTTGCGCAAGGATGGCGTGTGTTCGTGCGGTTGTTCACTGCCAGTGGGAACACGAGCTGGTTGGGACCGCGTCAAGCGAGTCGTCGTATGCGAGCAGTGCTTGGATCTCGCTCCATTGGATAGCTCGGCGGCCGCAGCGCACAACTCGCAGCCTGAGCTTGGAGCTGCATCGCCTATTACTGCGGAGTCGAGGCCAGAACCAGAAACTGATCTCGATGCGAGTCCTGCAAGCAAGCCCGTGACGGCCTCTGATGCAGGCGCTTCCCTTCGCCGCGAGGCCGACCGTCGTGCGGCTAAGCGAGAGGCGACGGTAAAAGAGCGATTTCCGAGGGTGGGCGGATTACTTCTAGCCATTTCCGGAGAGCCGGCAACAACTCAGTCGCTTCGAGTTGGCGCCGAGGGCGAGCGCAAGGCGGCCGAGCGCATTCTCGGGCGTTGCGGAGAAAGCGTCCTCTTTCTCCTCAATCGTCGGCTTGGGCCTGGCCTACGAAATGGCGATATCGACATGCTGGCTGTAACTGCAGAGGGCATCCACGTAATTGACATTAAGTACTTCAAGGGAGCCAAGGTCGAAGTGCGCAGGTCTGGCGGCTTGTTCACTGCCCGGACTGAGAATTTGTGGATTGGCGGGCGCAACCGGACCAATTTACTGGACTCGATGCGACGGCAACTGGAAGCGGTTGAGTCTGCGTTGGCCTCCATTGATCGATCCTTGAAGATCAACGTCAAAGGTACTTTGTGCTTCGTCGACGCAAACCTTCCCCTGTTGGGAACCCTGCATGTCAGAGGCGTCGAAATCCGAGGATCGAGAGAGATGGGTCGCAAGCTTCGCTCTGCGAAAGGTCTACTCGGTGAGAGTGATCGGCGTTCCATATACGCCCAATTGGCTGAGGCCCTTCCTTCAGCTTGACTGGGATTGGCCCACTGATTTCAGCACAAACGCTTATGTGCCCGTCTACATGCGAAATTGTTGCTGCGTGGGCGCCGCGTGGCTGTGGGCGAGGACGGGGTCGACCCTTCAACGTTCCGTCGTTCAATCGCTTGGAACGCCTGTCTTTCGTCAGCATGAGTGATGTGTTCTGAATCCTGTGGGCATCGAGAGTGCCAATACGATTCGATCGCTAGCATCGGTTCTGGGGTGGTGGTGTGACCAGGAGGAATCCCCATGCAGTAGTCCAGCTTGAAACCAACGTCTCACCTCAACCTGGCGTGCGCGGCTCTGCTGAGAGTTGGCGCATGGGTGGACGCCCTGATCCTTCATCCGGACAATTGCCCTGACACAGAAGGAGGCGCCCGCGTGGGAGCACTTGAGGGCAAGACCGTCGCCATCACGGGAGCAGGTCGCGGTATCGGACGCGCTATTGCTTTGCACTCTGCGACGGAGGGCGCCAATGTCGTGGTTGCTGACTACGGCGTTGGACTCGATGGAACTTCGCCGAAGTCCGAGGTCGCGTCCGCCGTGGTTCGTGAGATCGAGCAACTGGGCGGTTCCGCGATTGCTGTCAGTGAATCAGTCACGTCGATGGCAGGCGCGCAAGCAATCGTTCGATCTGCTGTAGAGGCCTTCGGTGGCCTTGATGGCGTGGTCTGCTGCGCGGGCGTGTTGCGCCACCGACCGTTCTTGGAGATGTCCGAGGACGACTTCTCCTTCGTGGTTGATACACACCTCAAAGGACACTTCACCGTGTTCCGAGCCGCAGCGGAGCAGGCAGTCGCTTCAGCGAGGCCGGTCTCGATGGTCGCGATCTCCTCCGGATACCTCCAAGGAGATCCGGTGCGCGCCAACTACCGCGCTGCGAAGGCAGGCGTTGTGGCGCTGATGAAGAGTGTTGCCATGGCGGGGGAGGGCGGCGCGTTCCGCTGCAACGCCATTGCGCCGATCGCCAACACGCGCATGACAGAAGCGTCGAACATGGTCATGAAGGGAGGGCCAGAGGACATCGCGCCGATGGCCGTCTACCTGATGTCGCAGGCATCGGAGCCGCTGAACGGTCAGATTTTCACCGTCGACGCTGACCGCATCGCAACGTGGCAGGACCCGGTCGAGAATCGCATGGTGTTCGCAGCTTCGCGTTGGACCCAGAGTGAACTAGCAGACCAGGTGCCGTGGCTCTTCGAGGACACTGCCAATCGCATGGTGATGCGAGTTGACGATGCCGACGCTCGCTGAGTCTGAGCTTGGCACTGAAGGACTTGACGCTTGTGTGACAACTCCGTGCTGCCCGTTCTGTCTAAGTTGCCCAGAGTCAAGACGGCGTCGTGACAACTCCTGCATTGAGAAGTTCTCCGACGCGCTGCTCTGAAAGACCAGCCTCAGCGAGAATCGTCAGCGATTCCTCACCGATCTCAAATGATGCAGCAGGGCGTCGACCCTGGGTTGTCGACCAGTCTGAGTAGCCGCGGACGATCGCAGCTCGTCCAAATTGCTTGTGGTGAACGGTGTAGGTCAGATTGTTTGCAAGAGCGAACTGGTCGGTAAAAGACGATTCCCACGACAAGGCCCGGACGGCGTCTAGGCCAATCCCTGACAGCACTGCAAGTACTTGTTCGCTGGTCTTCGTTCGGAGCAACGACTCGAGTTGGTCGGAATCTGTCGCGTTCATCACTTTGAGAAGTGCCTTGCGTTTGTCGTCAGTGTCAGCGTTGATCGCGATCCAGCAGTCCTCGCATGCGTAGAGCCGATGGAAGTCGCTGGGGCCGCGATAGTCGGCCCTGCCAACGGCAGGTGCCGGGCTGTCTTTGTAGGTGGTGAATTCGCTGAACTGCAGGAAGGTCACTGCTAGCGCCAATGAGGTCCCGACGTCTGATCCGACTGAGTGTTGCAGCCTTCGATGCAGACTTGCCAGGGCGCCCACGGCACCCAGGATCCCGGTCGCAGTGTCAACGGTTGGGACACCGGAGTCAGTGGGGTAGCCATCGCCGCCTTGAGCAATGGTCATGCCGCTCCTGGCTTGGAATATGGGATCGAATCCGGGGGAGTCCGCCCAGGCTTCGGCAAGTCCGTAGGCCGAGACGCCCACATGGATGAGCTGATCGTTCGCCTGTCGGAGTGCATCGTCACCCAGACCGATTCGTTCCATCCGTGCTGGGCGCAGGTTCTCTACGAGGATGTCCGTCTCGCGCAGAAGGTCGAGCAAGGTTTGGGCGCCTGCAGGGCTTGGCACGTCCAAGGCCAATCCACGCTTGTAGCGGTTGATGGACAGAAACTGAATCGGGAAGGCTCGGTAGGTGTCCCCTGTGGGCGGCTCCACCCGTATGACGTCAGCGCCGTACTCGGCAAGGACTGACGACACAAAGGGGCCGGCGATGAATGACGCTGCGTCAATGACTTTGATCCCCGCGAGCGGCATCAAGTAGTCGCCTGTGGCGGCTGGGCGAAGTGCGCGACCTCCTTGCCACAGGGGTTCGGGAGAGTTGGGCAGATCAGCTGCGATGGGAAGACGTCCCGGAAGTGGGGCGACTCCATCGATGATGACTGGGGTAGATGGCATGCACACATCGCCAACGTGCGCGTCCTCGTCGAACACGAAGCCACCGTTTGCAGCGACAATGTCGCTCTCAATCCATGCTTCGCGGCTGGTCACTGGAGCGGCGGCCAGCCCGTGCTCAGACAGCAGATTGATCCAGTGGGTGCTCGGTTGCGCGGCGAAGTGTTCCTCCAGGGCGGCGTTGACTTTCGCCAGAGCCTCGGCGCTTGACATCATCTTGTAGAAGTCGCCTTCAACTTCTGGCAGTGCGTAAAGATCCAGCCGGTCGAGGGCATCAAGAGTGCGCAGCACGAGATCTGGCGTGAGAGCAGCGAGATAGAACCATTGCTTGTCACTGCCTTGATAGGAGCGAAAGTTCGGCGCCCGCCCGCCGCCGGAACGGCGAATGGTGGGCTGATCGAGGGTGTTGAAGGTCATCGCGGTCAGGACGGATGACGCAGCATGGAGCCCACTGACTGTTGCGCTGTACCCGTATCCGGTGCGCTCCAATCCATGCAGTCCGGCAAGCGCCGCCGCTGCCGCAAGACCGCCGTGCACTTGTGTCGTGTTGGACACCACCGGAGCTATTGGGCCGTTGGGGGCTCCTGCGTATTGACCCGCTACCCCTCCCGCTGCTGCAACAAGCAGCGGGTCTTCAGCAAGTTCGGCCCACTCGCCTTCGGGACCATAAGGAGGAACCCAGACGTGCACGAAGCTCTTGTCTTTCGGATTGAGCTGGGCTGCTGCAAGCCCAAGTGCCGCAAGCTTCGATGGTGACTCGTCGACAATGAGGATGTCTGATTCGTGCACGTGGACAGCGGCATAGTCGCTTGGCACATTCAGAACCCGCTTGCCCCTATCCCAACTGATGTCGCCGGGCTCGGTCGTGCGAGGGCGCGATGATCCGTCCAAGACGAGCCGGACGACATCTGCGCCGAGATCGGCCAGCAACTGGCCGGCAATGCGAGCCGGACGTGAGTAGCTGACTTCGAGCACCCGCACGCCAAGAAGTGGTAGCGCAGATTTGTTGGATGACGACTGCGGTTCAGCCACGTGTGCTTTGTCCTGTGACGTGCGTGCGAACGATGCTCATTCGAAGCAACTAACAGCACGCGAGGTGAAATGGCAAGGGGATTGCTCGTATGGATGACTTCACACATCCGCAAGGGAACGGCGCCGCACCATCATGTTCAGAGCGATAACCGGTACTCGGGCAATAACTGGCCACTCACGCACGCCTTAGTCCGCGGGTGGATTGAATGCCAAGTGCGTACATCGTGTCGGGCTCATGACGGTAGCCGGATTTCAAGATGATGCTGAAGAGGCTTTCGACAATTCGCACCGGATCGTCCTGCGCATGTCTAAAGCGGCATCGGCGCCGCAGTGCAACTGCCCAGGCCGTGTGCGGTCATCGCTCGCGTGATCTGCAGCTGCTCAGGCAGCACGCGCTCCAGAAGGTCGAACGCCGTACTGCAGTAGGACACCGGCAGGCTCCTGGCACTTAGCACCGACTCGAACCACCGCACGTAGTCGGTGACAATCGAGGAACCCCCAGTGATCGTGGCTGCACTGAGCATCTTCAGCGTGTTGGCAAGGTCCTCACGCGTGGCGCGAACAGCAGCGTCGGATTCGCGCAGGTAAGGCCAGGCTGCCAGCGCCATTGCAGTGGCCTCCTCGACTATTGCCTCTCGATCACGGGAGATGATGCGGATCTCCTCGATCGCGGCAGCAGACCCGGCCGGGCCGCGAGGCTCGCGCCGCGGCGCATCAATGGCCTCAAGCATCAGGTCGGCGCCCGCGGTGAAGGTCGGTGCCCAGGCATCGGCGCCAAGAGCGAGTCCCCAGATACCGCCAGGACCGAATCCGCGGCCACCGCAGATGACGGTCATGCCGAGTGCGCGCACTGCAGTGATCGAACGCCAGGTGCCTGCCAGCGACATCGGCATGGAGCAGGTGATGGCCACGGCGGCGGGTGGATGCTCACCGAGCATCGCTGCCAGGTCCGACGCCGGTACCGACGGTCCGATGAAGACCGGATCCGCACCACGAAGGCGCATGATCTCTGTGGACATGCGCGCTGGCAGCACATGCCACTCACCCTCGCTGCAGGCGACCACAGCACTGCCGAGCGAGCCCTCACGGGGAGCTCCCGGCAGACGCATTGCCGCGTCAGTGACCGCCTGAAGCGCTGACTCTGTGATGCCTGATGCGCGATGTTCGAGTGCTACGGACCACTCGTTGCGCTGCCAGCCCAGACCGATGGCCACCTGGGCTGCGCCAAGCAGGTCGGTGATGATGATCTCTGCCGGTATGCCTGCCTCGAGGATCTGGATGGCGATGTCGATTGCCTCAAGCCTTGCACCTCGGCGAGCAGCATCCAGGTAGTCCGTCAGGTTCTGCTCAGTGACAGATGTTTGGGTCATCGCGTCTCCAGTGGCATTCAAGGCGCCGGATTC